>JBBSKI010000004.1:0-63027 GCA_038256425.1 Sphingomonadales bacterium | reverse complement strand
CTTCGCGCTGCCCTATGGCGATGTCGCGGTCGGAAGCTGGCGCAACACGCCCTATGTGGTGATCCAGAACGTCGGCCAATATATCGACGCGCCCAATCTGCTCGACGCCGATCACCCGGTGCGCGACGCGACCGACGCCGATGCCTATCTGAGCCGCCTGGAAGCCCTGCCGGGCACGCTCGACGGTGAAACCGGGCGCATCCGCGCGGCGCGCGCGTTCGGGCTTGTGCCGCCCGCCGTGCTGCTCGACCGGGCGATCGCCCAGCTTGAGCGGACCATCGCCGATGCGCGTGTCGGCGGCCCGCTGGTCGCCTCGCTCACCCGCAAGGCAGCTGCGATTCCCGGCACCAGAACTGACGAACTCGAGCGCCGTGCCACCATGCTGGTGACCGAACGAACCGTCCCCGCACTCGAACGCCAGCTCGCGGAAATCCGCGCCGAGCGGGCGCTGGCGACCGACGTGCCCGGCATGTGGTCGCGCCCGCGCGGCGATGAATGGTATGCCTGGGCGCTGCGTGCGGACACCACCACGACGATGAGCGCCGACGACATTCACGCGCGCGGGCTGGCCGACGTTGCCGACCTGCACGGCCGGATGGACCCGATCCTGCGCGGCCTCGGCTACACTTCCGGCACAGTCGGCGCGCGAATGACCGCGTTGGGCAAGGACCCGCGCTTTCGCTTTCCCCAAAGCGACGCGGGCCGTGCCGAAATCATCGCCCTAATGCAGTCCAAGATCGACTTCATTCGCACCAAAATGCCCCAGGCGTTTCGCAAGCTGGCGCGCGGCAACCTCGAAATCCGCCGCATTGCTCTTGCCGAGGAAGCCGGTGCACCGGGCGCTTACGGGGGCGCAGGCTCGATCGACGGAAAGATTCCGGGCAAGATCTGGTTGAACCTCGGCGACACCAATCGCCACAGCAAATACAGCGTGCCAACGCTGGGCTTCCATGAAGGCATTCCCGGCCACGTCTGGGAAGGTGAATACAGCAACAGCCTGCCGCTGATCCGCTCACTGCTGGCCTTCGGAGCGTTCAGCGAGGGTTGGGCGCTCTATGCCGAGACGCTGGGCGACGAACTGGGAGCCTACGACGACGATCCGGTCGGGCGGCTGGGTTATCTCCAGTCGATCGCGTTTCGCGCCTGCCGCCTGGTGGTCGACACCGGGCTGCACGCCAAGCGCTGGACCCGCGCACAAGCGATCGACTGGTTCGTCACCACCAACGGCTCGGGCCGCAACGAGGTGACCACCGAAGTGGATCGTTACAGCGCCTGGCCGGGGCAGGCGTGCTCCTACAAGGTTGGCCACACCGAAATGCTGCGCCAGCGCGAGCTGGCCAAGGCGACGCTCGGCGCGCGCTATGACCTGCGCGATTTCAACCAGGCAGTGGTCGATGGCGGAAACGTGCCGCTCGACGTTCTTGCGGGGAATGTGGCGCGATATGTTGCCGGGGCGCGAGGTTAGCGCGCCCTTTCTGCCTCAAGCCGCCTTGGGTGCCGCCTGCCGAACGCCTTCATCGACGTGCGCTTCGAACTGTTCGAAGTTGGCTATGAACTTGCCGACCAGATCCTGCGCGGTCCTGTCGTAGTCTGCCGCATCGGACCAGGCTCCGCGCGGATCGAGCAGCGTGGAATCCACGCCCGGCACGCTCACCGGAACTTCGAACCCGAAATTGGGGTCCTTGCGGAACTCGACGCCATTGAGGCTGCCGTCGAGCGCGGCGTTGAGCAGCGCGCGGGTCGCCTTGATCGGCATCCGGCTGATCCCCGGCATGGTCGCCTTGCCGCCGGTCCAGCCGGTGTTGACCAGCCAGCAGGTGACCGCCCCCTTGGCGATCCGTTCCTTTAGCAGGTTGCCGTAAACGCTGGGATGGCGCGGCATGAACGGCGCGCCGAAGCAGGTGCTGAAGGTCGCCTCGGGCTCGGTCACCCCGATTTCGGTGCCCGCGACCCGCGCGGTATAGCCCGAGAGGAAGTGATACATTGCCTGGTCCGGGGTCATTCGCGCGATCGGCGGCAGCACGCCATAGGCGTCGGCGGTCAGCATGATGATATTGGCCGGGACCGGGCCGAGATTTGCTTCCGACGTGTTGGGGATGAACTCCAGCGGATAGGAGCCGCGGCTGTTTTCGGCGAGGCTGGCGTCGTCGAAATCGAGTTCGCGGGTCTCCGGGTCCATCACCACGTTCTCCAGCACCGTGCCGAAGCGCTTGGTGGTGGCGAAGATTTCGGGCTCCGCCTCGGGCGAAAGCCGGATCATCTTGGCATAACAGCCGCCCTCGAAATTGAACACGGCGGTGTCTGACCAGCCGTGCTCGTCGTCACCGATCAGGGTGCGGCTGGCATCGGCGGAAAGCGTCGTCTTGCCGGTGCCCGAAAGCCCGAAGAACACCGCTGTCTTGCCGTCGGCGCCGATGTTGGCCGAACAATGCATCGGCATGACCCCGTCCGCCGGCAACAGGTAGTTGAGGATGCCGAACACGCTTTTCTTCATCTCGCCGGCATAGGCGGTGCCGCCGATCAGGATCAGCTTCTCGGTGAAATTGACCGCGATCACGGTTTCGCTGCGGCAGCCATGGCGGGCCGGATCGGCCCGGAAGCCGGGCAGGTCGATGATCGTGTATTCGGGAGTGAAAGTGTCGAGTTCGTTCGCGGTGGGCCGCACCAGCAGCGTGCGGATGAACAGGTTGTGCCAGGCAAAGGCATTGATCACGCGCACGTTGACGCGGTGCTCGGGCTGCGATCCGCCGAACAGATCGGCCACGTACAGCGTCTTGCGATCACCCAGCGCGGCAAGAAAATCGGCTTTCAGCACGGCGAAATGCTCGGGCGTCATCGCGACGTTGGTCTTGCCCCACCACACCGTGTCTTCGGTCGTCGCGTCGCGGACGATGAACTTGTCCTTGGCCGAGCGCCCTGTGTGCTGGCCGGTTTCGACCACCAGCGGGCCGTCCTTGGCCAGGCGACCCTCGCCATTGCGGATCGCGTGCTCGACCAGGCCGCTGGTGCCCAGATTGGCGAAAATCTCGGCCCCCGTGGCAATGCCCTGTGCGGCGAGCGGGGTGTGGAGCGAATGGCTCAAAAAGTGTCTCCTAGACTTTGCAATACGGGGCGCGAAAAGTGCGCGCGCGCCGATGGCGGATCGCCGCCGAATCCTGCTGGCGCATAGTATCCGCACCTGTCGCCGTCAAATGAGGCAGGAAGATGAAATATACGGTTCAGCTCAATCGGTTTGCGCGTGCGTTGGACGAGTGGCGCCCGCCCGGCTATTCAGCCTTGCATGGCAGCGGCACAACCCACGATTGCACTGGTCGATGACGACCGCAACATTCTGGCGACGCTGTCGATTGCATTGCAGGCGGAAGGCTTCGCGACGCGGGTCTATTCGGATGGAGCAACCGCGCTGAAAGCCCTGCGCGACAATCCGCCAGACCTTGCGGTGTTCGACATCAAGATGCCGCGCATGGATGGCTTGGAGCTGCTGCGGCGCCTGCGCGAAACGCCCAGCCCGCGGGGCCAGCTCCCGGTAATTTTCCTGACCAGCAAGGACGACGAGGCCGACGAGGCAGCTGGCCTCGCCGAAGGAGCCGACGACTATATCGCCAAGCCGTTCAGCCAGCGCCTGCTGATCGCCCGGATCCGCGCTATCCTGCGCCGCGCCGACCTTTCGCGGGCCGCCGAGGACGGCGAGGCGCAGGACGACGCGCTGCCCGAACCGGTGGTGCGCGGGCGGCTGGAACTGGACCCGGCGCGCCATAAGGTGGCGTGGGGCGGCACGCCGGTCTCCCTGACCGTTACTGAATTCATGATCCTTGAGGCGCTCGCCGCGCGGCCCGGCGTGGTCAAAAGCCGCAACCAGCTGATGGACGCGGCCTATCAGGACGACGTGTTCGTCGATGATCGCACCATCGATAGCCACATCAAGCGGCTGCGGCGCAAGTTTCGAAGCGTCGATCCAGACTTTGCGGGTATCGAAACGCTGTACGGCGCAGGCTACAGCTTTGCCGGGGACTGACCGCCACCGTGAACGGCTCGTTGACCGGCCCCGGGAGCGGACCAATGAGCGATTAGGTCCGAAGCCCGACGAACCCGACAAGCTTTTCTGGGCCCGCCGCGCCTCGCTCACCACCCGTATCCTCGCGCTCAACATCATTGCCCTGGCGCTGCTGGCGGGAAGCCTGTTCTACCTCGATTCGCTGGGCAAGCAGCTGATTGCCGAACGCTTTCGCCTCGCGCGCGGAGAGGTCGAAATCACCGCCGATGCCCTGGCCGAAACGCCGCTGGCGCAGCGTCGCCCGCTGCTGGCGCGGATCGCGACCGAGCAGAAGCTGCGGCTGCGGCTGTTCGATGCGCGCGGCGAGTTGATCGTCGACAGTTTCGTCATCGCCGAACCCGCCTTCGCCTTTGTCGATCCGGCCTCTGAACCGTGGTATCAGAACACCGCGCGGGCGCTCGACCGGGCGGTGGATTTCGTGGTCTCCGCTCCCCGGATCGAGGATTACCGCGAGCCCCCCTCACCTTCTGCCTGGCCCGAACTGGCCGATGCGCGCGCCACGGGGATGAGCGTGGTGCGGTTGCGCCTTGCGCCCGATCGGACCCCGGTGATCAACGCTGCCGCTCCGGTCGGCGCACGCGGCGAAGTGCTGCTCGCCACCCGCAACGCGCGCGATGTCACCCAGGCCATCCGCGACGCGCGCCGGACACTGGCGATCGTGGTGGCGGTGGCGCTCCTGCTCTCGGTCCAGCTCTCGCTGTTTCTTGCCCGGACGATCGTTCAGCCGCTGCGTGCGCTGGTCCGCGCGGCCGTGCGGGTGCGATTGGGGCGCGGACGCGAGGTGGTGGTGCCACGCCTGCCCGAGCGCGGTGACGAGATCGGTCTGCTGGCCCGCGCCTTTTCGGACATGACCGCCGCCTTGCGCCAGCGAATCGACGCGGTCGAAAGCTTTGCGGCAGACGTCTCGCACGAATTGAAGAACCCCCTGGCGAGCTTGCGGTCCGCGCTCGAATCGCTCGAGACCGTCGATGATCCGGCGTTGCGGCGCAAACTGGCGGCAATTGCGATGCATGACGTGCGGCGAATCGACCGACTGATTTCCGAGATCGCCGATGCGAGCCGGATCGACGCCCAACTCAGTCGCGCCGCGTTCGAACCGGTCGATCTGGCCGAACTCGCCCAGCGGCTGGTGGCCGAGCGCGATGCCCGGGCAAAGGACGGTCCGCGCGTTGTGTTCGAGGGCGAGGCAGCGACCATTTCGGGCGATGCCGCACGGCTCGAGCGCGTGCTGGAGAACCTGGTCGACAACGCCGTTTCGTTTTCGCCGCCCGGCGGCACGGTGCACGTGGCCGTGGCGCAGCTTGGCGATAGTGTCGAACTTGCGGTCAGTGACGATGGACCGGGCGTCGCGCCGGACCAGCGCGAGACGGTGTTCGAGCGGTTCCATTCCGTGCGCCCCGCCGAGGAAGCGTTCGGGGCGCACAGCGGGTTGGGCCTGGCCATCGCCCGCACCATCGTCGCCGCGCATGACGGCACGCTGGAAATCGGCGACCGGCTCGACGGTCGTCCCGGTGCGCGGCTGGTCGCCAGGTTTGCCGCGGCATGAGCGGCCCGGTCGCCCACCAGGCCAGCTGCGTCGCGATCGGGGGCCGTGCTGTGCTGATCGAAGGGCCTTCGGGCAGCGGCAAATCGACCCTCACCCTTGCACTGCTTGACCGGGGGGCCGCCCTGATCGGCGACGACGGGGTGTTGCTCGGTGTCCAGGCCAGTCACTTGATGGCCTCCCCCCACCCGCGCATCGCGGGACTGGTCGAGGTCCGCAACCTCGGGCTGCTGCGCCTTGCCGAACCGGTCAGCGCACCGGTCGCGCTGGTATTGGTGCTGGATGCGGATGCGCCCCGCTTCATCGAGACTGCCGAGACATGCGAGCGTGGGGGGGTGACCCTGCCGCTGATCCGGCTCGATCCCGGCTCAGGCGCACGCAAGGCGGAGCTGGCGCTGGCGCATTTTGGCCTGACCCTCGCCTGACCCCCACCGGGACAGCCGTTCCTCACCCCTTTCCTAAAACGCAAAGCTGGCGCATCGCCATCTTTGATGACCACCGAATCGCCCCCGGCCCCGCAGCGCATCCTGCTCGTCACCGGGTTGCTCGGCGCGGGCAAGACCACCGTGCTCAAGGTGCTGGAGGATCTTGGCTGGGAAACCATCGACAATTTCCCGATGCGGCTGCTCGACCGCCTGCTGGCGACCAAGCCCGGCGGCGCGGTAGACCAGGTGCCCGCCCCGCTCGCCATCGGGTTCGACAGCCGCACGCGCGGGTTCGATCCGCGCGCGATCATCGACAAGGTGAAGCGCCTAGCGCGGCGCTCGGACCTTGCCCTGACCACGCTGTTTCTGGATTGCAGCGGCGCCGAACTCGAACGCCGCTACAACGAGACGCGCCGCCGCCATCCTCTCGCGCAGGACCGCCCAGCCGCGCTGGGCATCGCAGCCGAGCGCGAGCTGCTCGAGCCGCTGCGGCGCTGGGCCGAGCTGGTGATCTCGACCACCGATTTTGCGCCCAATCAGCTCCAGCAGGCGATCCGCGAACGCTTCGCTTCCGAATCGTCGCAGGATACCACCCTGACCATCAGCAGTTTTGGTTTCGCGCGCGGCACACCGCCGCTCGCCGACCTGGTGTTCGACGTGCGCTTCCTCGACAATCCGCACTGGATCGCGGCTCTGCGCCCGCTGACCGGGCAGGACGAGGCGGTTGCCGCCCATATCCGCACCGATCCGGCATGGGCTTCCGCTTTCGCCCAGATCCGCGACCTGCTGCTGCTGCTGCTTCCGCGTTACGCCGCGCACGGCAAGGCCTATGTCCAGGTCGCGTTCGGCTGCACCGGCGGGCGGCATCGTTCGGTATACTTCGCCGAGGAAATCGCACGGGCCTTGCGCGAAGCGGGATTTGCGCCCACATTGCTGCACCGCAACCTAGCCGCGCGCGCTGTCGATCAACTCGAAGACGCGGCTGCCAGATGACGACCGGGGCCTCGCATCAACACCATCTTCGCCACGCCAATCTGCGTATTTTCATCCAGCCCGCATTCAGCGGTGCGGGACCATTTGCGCGCCTTCGGGCCTAGCGGAGCGCACCTGACGTCATGATCGGACTTATCCTGGTTACCCACGGCCGCCTGGCCGAGGAATTCATCCACGCCATGGAACACGTCGTCGGCAGCCAGACCGATATTGTCGCGGTGCCGATTGGCCCGCACGACGACATGGAAAAGCGCCGCAAGGAAATCTCCGATGCAATCCGCCGGGTCGACAGCGGCGGCGGAGTGATCCTGCTGACCGACCTGTTCGGCGGTACCCCTTCCAACCTGGCGATCTCGCTGATGCAGGCGGGCCGGGTCGAAGTGATTGCCGGCATCAACCTGCCGATGCTGATCCGCCTGGCCGGCGCGCGCAAGTGCATGGGCGTGGAAGACGCGGTCCGCGCGGCGCGCGATGCCGGACGCAATTATATCACCGTGGCGAGCGAATTTCTGGGACAGGACGCCTGATAAACTTGCGCCTGAAAACAGGCTGGATTGGGGGACGCGGCTTGAGTGAATTGCGGCAACGCGTCGAGATCACCAACCAGCGCGGGCTTCACGCCCGCGCCAGCGCCAAGTTCGTCAACGCAGTGGCAAAGCTCCCTACAGGCTGCCAGGTGCGGGTGATCAAGGATGGCTGCGATGCGGCGGGCGGCTCGATCCTTGGGATGATGATGCTGGGCGCGGCACGCGGCGACAGCATCGAAATCGTCGTTACCGGCGAGGACGCCGAGCCGGCGCTGACCAAGCTGGTCGGGCTGGTGGTCGACGGCTTCGGCGAGGACTAGGGCCAAACACCCCATGCGCCGCCAGATAACCGGCTTCTCCAACCCCGCGGTCAAGGCGATCCGCGCCTTGCGCGACAAGAAGCACCGCCGGCGCGAAGGCAGGTTCCTCGCCGAGGGGCTGCGCTTGCTCACCGACGCGCGCGAATGCGGCATCCTGCCACATGTTCTTCTGATGGCGACGGGCCGCGAGCCTCACCCGCTGCTCGACACGCTTGAAGCAGAGGTGACCGCATCCGGGGGCGAGGTGCTTGAACTGCCCGCAGAGCTGCTCGCCAAGGTGACCGGCAAGGACAATCCGCAAGCGGTTGCCGGGGTCTTCGCCGAATTGCCGACCGCCCTCGCCCGGCTGGACCGCGCCGCCGCGCCGCTGTGGCTGGTCGCGCATGCACTGCGCGATCCCGGAAATCTCGGCACCCTTTTGCGGACCGCCGATGCGGTGGGCGCGGGAGGCCTGATCCTGATCGACGACTGCGCCGATCCGTTTTCGGTCGAGGCAGTGCGTGCCAGCATGGGCGCGGTGTTCACCGTGCCGTTGGCCGTGGCGCGCTGGGACGAATTTCTTTGCTGGCTACGCGCGGGACCTGAGGCGGAATGGGGACAACTCGTCGCCGCCTCGCTGCGCAATGCCTCGTCGTATCGCGAGGCAGCCTATGCGGCGCCATGCTTCATCCTGATCGGCAACGAATCGCAAGGACTTCCAGAAGCTTACGAGAACGCCTGCGACTTGCGGGTGAAAATGCCGATGAAAGGCCGGGCCGACAGCCTCAACGCGGCGGTCGCGGGCGCGGTGCTGGCTTACGAGGCGCTCGCTTCGCTGGGGTGAACGGGACATTCATCATGGGATCAGGCGTGGCATGCCAGCGGTCAGTCGGTCATGCGCATCCGAATCGCCCTCGCCTTCTTTTTGCCGCTGTTTGCTGCGGCATGTGCGATGACGGAGGACAGCGGATCCGACCTGGCCGGAAGCCAATGGATGCTCGAGCGGATCGACGGCGATGCGCCGTCCTTACCTACTGGCGCTCGATTGAGTTTCGAGCGCGAGCGGCTGGCCGCCAGCGCGGGCTGCAACTCCATCGGCGGGCCATGGCGGGTCGATGGCCTGCGGCTGATCGCCGGACCGCTGGTCCAGACCGAAATGTACTGCGACGGCCCGGTGTGGAAGCAGGAACAGGCGTTGTCGGCCCTGTTGAGTGCCGGTCCGGTCATCACCCGCGAAGGTAATGTCCTGACCCTCGTGTCCAGTGGCCACCGCGCACGTCTGGCGCGGGTCGGGGGCTAGAGAGGGCGCCTAATCGCCCGCCACGAATGCGGTGACTTTCCATTCATCGTTCTGCCGATCGGCAATCAGGCGATAGCCGATGACGCTGCGGAGCCGGGTTGTTTCGACATAGCCCCGCAACCTTCCGCTGTTCACTTCGCGAAATGCGTTTGCATCGGGGGGTTTCGTGGCCTCGACCAGCGTCCAGTCGAGCTTGGCCAATTCCTTCGCGTCGGTTGCGGGTTTCGCGCGCAAGGGCACGCCTTTGCCCGTTACCAGCAACGCGGTATAAGGATCGAGCGGATCGGGCATCCGCGAGAATATCCACGGCAGGGTGACGACGCCGCCATCCTCGGCGCAGCCCAGGCCTTCGAGCGCGGCCAGTTCGCCCCACAACGCAGGGGTGCTCTCCAGACGTTTGCGCAACTCATCCGGCCCGCTGCCACCTCCGAAATCGAGATTGACCGCCGGATCGGCCAGCGCGGCAAGGGCAGCAGCATCACGCTTGGCCACAGCTGCAAACAGGGTCACGCGAAAAGCCGCAAATCCAGGGATCCTGGCGCATTCGTCGGACGGGGGGTAGCTGGAGATCGAGGTGGGGCTGGCGGATGCTGCTGCCGCCGGTGGCGGGTTTTCCAGCGGCACGGCGAGAGCCAAAGGCAACTCGGCAGGCGGGACGAGTTCGCGCATAACTGCAGCAGGAGCGGAAACGGTCGACGCGGTGGCACCACCGGTCCGGCGACCATCGTACTGGCGCTCGGCGGAGTGTTGCTCAGCGGATTGGCGCTCAGCGGGCGGGTCGGAACCGCAGGCAGTCAGCGCCACTATCAGGATTACCGACAAGCCTGCCAGCCTTGTATCCGGCCCCCGGAGAACCATCAGCCCGTGTCCCGCATCGCCCCATCGTTCGCTGCATCAATGGCCAGAACGTCCGACGGTTCCGGGGCGAGTTCCAGCGCCGCGTAGCGCGGGCTCGCTTCGATCGCAGGGACATCCTCGATCTCGCGCTTGCCGATTTCGATTCCCTTCTCGCGCAGCCGCTTGCCCGAGGACAGCACGTTCCGTTCAAAGCTGCCGACAAAATCGTTGTATTTGCGAACCGCGCGGTCGAGCCCTGCACCCATGCCCTTGAGATGGTCGGCAGCGACCGCCAGCCGATCATACAACTCGGCCCCGGCCTTGCCAATCTCGACCGCCTCGCGGGCGAGCTGATCCTGCTTCCAGACCATCGCCACGGTCCGCGCAATCGCCACCAGGTTGGTCGGCGTGGCAAGCAGCACCTTGTTGTGAAACGCAAAGTCCCACAATTCGGGATCGTGCTCGAGCGCGGCGGCAACGAAATGCTCACCCGGCACGAACATCACCACATAATCGGGCGCATCGTCGAACTGGCTCTGATAACTTTTCGCACCCAGCGTCTGGACATGGTTGCGCATCGAGCGCGCGTGAAGATCGAGATGATGCTTGCGCTCGGCATCGTCGTTGGCCTCGAACGCGGCCTGATAGGCGTTGAGCGACACCTTGGCGTCGATTACCAGCTTCTTCTGCCCGGGCACGTGGACGATGGCATCGGGTCGCAGCCGCCCGTCTTCGGTGTCGAGCGAATGTTCGAGATCGAAATCGGTATGTTCGGACAGTCCGCACTGTTCAAGCACGTTTTGTAGCGCGCGTTCGCCCCAGCGCCCGCGCGCCTTGGGCGCATTGGTCAGCGAATTGCCCAGCCGCGCGGCTTCGGCGCGGACAGCATCTTGACCCAGCCGCATCGCCTCGATCTGGCCGTAGAGGTGGCTGAATGCATCCGAGCGCTGCTTTTCCAGAGCGGAAACCTGCTCCTCGTAGCTTTTCAATCGCTGATCGACCGGGGCGAGCAGCGAACGGAGTCGCTCGGCGCTCTTCTCCTCGGATTCGGAGAAGCGCTGCTGCGCGCGTTCGAGCAGAGCTTCCTGTGCCTTGCCGAGAATTTTTGCTCCCGCTGCCTCGAACTCGCGCTTCAGGCTGTCCTGTGCCTCGATCAAACCGGCCTTCTGGTCAGCGAAATTGGCGGCATTGGCCCGCAGCGTGGCGAGTTCGGTGCTGGCCAAATCGCGTTCCGCTCGAATGCCGGAAAGCTCAGCGACCAGCCCATCGGCGTTGCCGGCGCGCTCTTTTGCGACTTCCAGATCGACCAGCGTGCGCAGGTATTTCGCCTCGGCTTCTTTGCCCTCCGCCTCGGTCGCGGCATGGCGGGCGCGCCACTCGGCAACCGGGCGCGAGCCCAGCACCCAGCCGAGCGCCACCCCGCCCACCAAGGCGAGAGCGACAGCAAGGATGGAGATCAGCTGCGTGTTCACAAATCCGCCCGATAATGAGAACGAAATGCGAACCTATCCGGCGCAGTCCACCATTGCAAGAGCGGAGACAGGCAAACCGCGACGATTGGGGCAAGCCCCTCGACAGGCTCTGGCTGAGCCTGTCGAGGCACCCTCAGCGAGTCGCTAAGCGTAGGCCTTACGCATTTTCTCCAGCTTCTTGAGCGCCATCTCGCGCTTCAGGCGGCTCAAGTGGTCGATGAACAGCACGCCCTCCAGGTGGTCCATCTCATGCTGGAGTACGGTTGCGATGAGGCCGTCGAGCGGCTCCTCATGGACGGTGCCGTCGAGATCCTGCCAGCGAGCGCGGATCGCGGCAGGGCGTTCGACGTCGGCGAAAATCTCGGGGACTGAGAGACAACCTTCGGAGTAGACGTTAAAATCCTGAGAAGGATCGAGAATTTCTGGGTTCACGAACACTTGGGGCTCGCGCTTGACGGGCTTGTGAGTGTGGTGATCGCCGCCATGCGCGGTACAGGCTTCGGGCTCGGCGTCCTCGTCCTCGGGCTGAAGATCGATCACCAGCAGCCGCAGCGGAACGCCCACCTGGATGGCGGCCAGACCGATACCGGGCGCATCGTACATGGTCTCGAACATGTCGGCGACGAGGGCTTTGAGTTCGTCGTCGAACACTTCGACCGGCTTTGAGATCACCCGCAAGCGGGGGTCGGGAACTTCGAGGATTTCGCGAATGGCCATGGGGGGCAGATAGGGAAAGCAAGCGAGTCGATCAACCCACTGGCCGGCGCGCCCGCAGCGCCTGCGCCAGCGTGCCTTCATCGAGGTAATCGATTTCGCCGCCCACCGGCAGCCCATGCGCCAGCTGGGTCAGCCGCACCGGCAAGCCTTCGAGCCGCTCGGCGATGTAGTGCGCGGTGGTCTGGCCCTCGAGCGTCGCGTTGGTGGCCAACACGACCTCGTCGATCCCGCCTGCAGCGACCCGCTCGATCAGCTTGCCAATGCCGAGATCCTCGGGCCGCACCCCGTCGAGCGCCGAGAGCCGCCCGCCCAGGACATGGAACCGCCCCGCAAACAGCCGCGAGCGGTCGAGCGCCCATAGGTCCGCGACCTCCTCGACCACGCACAGCGCGCGCGCATCGCGCCGCGGATCGGCGCAGATCGCGCACGGATTGCGGGTATCGACATTGCCGCAGGTCTCGCACTCGATCAGCGCGCCATGAACCGCCTGCAAAGCCCCAAGCAATTGGACCAGCGCAGTCTCGCGGCGCTTGATCAGCCACAGCACCGCGCGCCGGGCCGAGCGCGGGCCGAGGCCCGGCAGCTTGGCCAGCGCGGCGCTGAGCGTTTCGATTTCTGTCGAGGCCATATCCCCCTTTACCGCTCAGGCTGAGCTTGTCGAAGCCCTGCCCTTCCTTTTCGGCGGCACAAAAGTAAGGACAGTTCTTCGACAGGCTCAGGACGAACGGATTTTGGTGTGAGAGTTGTGTTCATGGGCACGCCCGACTTCGCGGTGCCGACACTGACTGCGCTGGTCGAGGCGGGTCACGAGGTGATCGCGGTTTACACCCAGCCGCCGCGTCCGGCAGGTCGCGGCAAGCAGCCGCAGGCCTCCCCGGTCCAGCGCGCCGCCCAAACCCGCGGGATCGCGGTGCATTGTCCGGCCTCGCTCAAGGGGGGGGAGGAGCAGACCGCATTTGCCGCACTGCGGGCGGATATCGCGGTGGTCGCAGCCTATGGCCTGATCCTGCCGCGTGGCGTGCTCGACGCGCCGAAGCTGGGCTGCCTCAACGTTCACGCATCGCTGCTGCCGCGCTGGCGGGGCGCTGCGCCAATCCAGCGCGCGATCCTGGCGGGGGATGACGAGACCGGGGTGACGATCATGCGGATGGAGGCCGGGCTCGATACCGGGCCGATGATGGCGTGTGAGGCGGTGGCGGTGGGGCGCAAGACGGCGGGCGAACTGACCAGGGAACTGGCGGAAATCGGGGCACGCCTGATGGCAGGCGTGCTGGCAAATTTCCCCGAGGACGTGCCGCAGCCGGACCTTGGGGTCACCTTTGCGCCCAAGATCGACAAGGCCGAAACCCGGCTGGATTTTGCGGGCAGCGCCGATCAGGCCGAACGCCAGGTCCGCGCCTTCGCGCCCGCACCGGGGGCGTGGTTCGAACTGGCGGGCGAGCGCTTCCGCGTGCTTTCGGCGGAAGTCGTCGCAGCTTCGGGCGCGCCGGGTGAGGTGCTTGACGAACGGCTGACCATCGCTTGCGGAGCGGGAGCGCTGCGGCCGTTGCGGATCCAGCGCGCCGGGCGCCCGGTAATGGATGTGGCGGATTTGCTGCGCGGGCGGGCAGTGCCCGTTGGAACACAACTCGGGTGAAAGCATGACCCGTTTTGCGCTCACCCTCGAATTCGATGGGCGGCCATTCATGGGCCTGCAACGCCAGGCTCACGGTCCATCGGTGCAGCAAGCGGTCGAGGAGGCGGCGTTCGCGGTAACCGGCGAGGCCGTCACCCTCAGTGCCGCGGGGCGCACCGACGCCGGGGTTCATGCTTTGGCGATGCGCGCGCATCTGGACATTGCCAAGGACATCGCCCCGTTCCGGCTGATGGCGGCGCTCAACGCCAAGCTGCGCCCCGCGCCAATTGCGGTGCTGGCCTGCGAGCCGGTCCGCGACGACTGGCACGCGCGGTTTTCGTGCATCGGGCGGCGCTATCTCTACCGGATCGCGCCCCGCCGCGCGCCGCTGACGCTCGATCTCGGGCGCGTCTGGCGGCTCGCCCCGCCGCTCGATGCCGCAGCGATGCACGAGGCCGCGCAAGCCCTCGTCGGGCGGCATGACTTCACCACCTTCCGCTCGGCGCACTGCCAGGCACGCGATCCGGTCAAGACGCTCGACCGGCTGGACGTGGCGCAGGTGGGCGCGGAAATCCACGTTGCCGCCGCCGCGCGCAGTTTTTTGCATCACCAGGTCCGCTCGATGGTCGGCTGCCTCGCGCTGGTCGGGCAGGGCAAGTGGTCGGCAGACGACTTGGCGCTTGCGCTGGGGGCGCGCGAGCGGGCAAGACTGGGTTTCAACGCGCCACCCGATGGACTGTATTTCGTCAAGGCGCTGTACCCCGGAGAGAATGAGCCATGACCGATATCCCCGCCAAGGCACTCCAGCTGCTGTCCACCCTTGGTGCGGACGGCAAGCTGACGGTTCACCTCTCCGAAGCCGCGGTGCCCTCACCCACCGGTCACGAAGTCCTGATCCGGGTCGAGGCTGCGCCGATCAATCCATCCGACCTCGGCTTGCTGTTCGGTCCGGCGGACATGGCGGGGGCCGAATATTCCGACGCAAGGGTCGTGGCACAGATGCCCGAACCGGCCCAGCGGGCAATGAAGAGCCGCGTTGGCGAGGCGATGCCGGTGGGCAACGAAGGCGCCGGTACCGTCGTCGCGGCGGGCGATGCGCCCGAGGCGCAGGCGTTGCTCGGCAAGCTGGTCACCGTGGTGCCGGGCGGGATGTACGCCCAATACCGCATCGCCGATGCACGCGCCTGCATGGAATTGCCCGAGGGGATCACCGCCGAACAGGGTGCCTCTGCGTTCGTCAACCCACTGACCGCGCTGGGTTTTGTCGAAACGATGAAGCGCGATGGGGCGACCGGAATCGTCCATACCGCTGCCGCCTCGAACCTTGGCCAGATGCTGGTGCGAATCTGCCTTGAGGACAACGTGCCGCTGGTCAACGTGGTGCGTTCACCCGCACAGGTCGCCTTGCTGAAAGGGATCGGGGCCGAACACGTGGTCGACAGTTCGGCGGACGATTTTCAGGACAAGCTGCTTGAGGCAATTTCAGCGACCAAGGCCAATGTCGGCTTCGATGCGATCGGCGGTGGGCGGCTGACGGGGCAGATCCTCTCGGCGATGGAGCAGGTCGCCAGTTCCGGCGCGACCTATAGCCGGTATGGCTCGTCCAGCCCCAAGCAGATGTACATCTACGGCGCGCTCGACCTCGGCCCGACGATCCTCAACCGCAATTTCGGGCTGACCTGGAGCGTTTCGGGCTGGCTCCTCACCCCATTCCTCACCGCAATCGGCCAGCAGGGCGCCGAACGCCTGCGCCAGCGCGTCCGCGACGGGCTGACCACGACATTTGCGAGCACTTACAAGGCACAAGTGCCTTTACGTGAGATCCTGTCGAAAGACGCCGTGTCCGAATACAACGCGCGACGGACCGGAGAGAAGTATCTGATCTTGCCGAATGGCTAGCCATGCGCGCGGTTGTCGCCCCGCCGGGTGAAAGCTATGAGGTGCAGACGGGTGGCGCTGCTTGGCGGAGGCTGACATGGCATTGTCCGATACCCTTCCTCGACCCGGCGGTGCGCCATTCCTGATCGACGGGGGGCTGGAAACCTGTCTGACCTTTGGGAACGGGATCGAACTTCCCAGCTTTGCCTCATTCGTGCTTCTCGATAGCGATGAAGGGCTCGACGCACTCAGGGCCTATTACGGCGGCTTCATCGACATCGCAGCGGCGCACGGCAGCGGGTTCGTGCTCGATTCTCCGACCTGGCGAGCCAGCCCGGATTGGGGTGCGGTGCTGGGCTATGATCTGGACCGGCTCGATCGAGCCAACCGGCGCGCGATTGGCCTACTGCAGGAATTGCGCGATGAGCGGGGCGGGAGTGTTCCCATGGCGATCAATGCCACGATCGGCCCACGCGGCGATGGGTACGATCCGGGCAAGCTGATGACCGCGGACGAAGCGTGCGATTACCATCGGTGGCAACTCGCCACGCTCGCCGATGCGGGGGCCGACATGGCCACCGCGCTGACCATGACCAACCTTGCCGAAGCCGAGGGTATTGCCGCCGCCGCGCGGGAGATCGGGATACCGTTGGCGGTGTCATTCACCGTGGAGACCGACGGACGCCTGCCCACGGGGATGGCACTCGCGGAAGCGGTCGCGCAGATTGAAGGGCCACAGGGCGATGCGATTGCGTTTTACGGGATCAATTGTGCGCATCCCTCGCACTTCGCCCAGGCCGTGGATGACAACCTCTTGCGCGCCCGGGTCGGCAGCATCCGCGCCAACGCCTCGCGGATGAGCCACGCGGAACTCGATGAAGCAACAGAGCTGGATGACGGGAACCCACAGGAGTTGGCGCAGGACTACCGGGAGCTGCTCGAATTGCTGCCAAACCTGTGCATCCTGGGCGGCTGCTGCGGCACCGACCACCGCCACCTTACGGCGATTGCCGCAGCCTGCCTGCCAAGAATGCCAGTTAGATAGATATCGCCATCAACCGAAGCGGGATCAGCCCAGGTCGAAGAAATCGACTTCGCCGGTATCGAGATCGTAGCGAGCTCCGACCACCTTCACTTGGCCTGCCTTGATCGGGTCGCTCATAATCGGATCGGAAGACTGGCGCAGACCTGCGACGACGCGCCGGACGTTGGTTCTGACACAGGCATCGAGCAAATCCTCGCCCGGCTTCAAACTGGCCGTGGCGGAAATGACCGCAGGGAGGATTGGCTCGACCATCCGCGACAGCGCCGGAGGGAACTGTGCGTTGCGCGCGACCACCGAAAGCGCGGCATCGACCGCGCCGCAGCGCTCGTGCCCCATCACCACGATCAACGACACTTTCAGCGCGGATACGGCATAGGCGATCGACCCCATTCCCGCCGAATCGACATAATTGCCGGCAGTCCTGACGATGAACAGTTCGCCAAGTCCGGCACCCAGCAGGTGCTCCGGACCGACCCGCGAATCGGCACAACTGATCAGCGCGGCAAACGGCGTTTGTCCCTTGGCCAACTCAAGCCGGCGGCGGGTGGACAGGTCCGAAACATTCGGCCGCCCGGAAACGAAATCGCGATTGCCCGCAACCAGCCGGGCCAGTGCCTGATCGGGACTGAGCCCCGACGAGGAGGCACCATGCGCCGGTTCAGCGGCCGAGACCCCGCTCGCCGGAAGCGCCATTGCCCCGGCCACCGCCAGACCCGAAACCATAAGCGCGCGACGATCGATCCCAGTTGTCATGGCAGTTCCTCAATAAATCAACACGTTGCCCCGCCTCAACATCATATCGTGACCCTCGGGCAAAGCAAGCAGCAGGGCTACCCCTTCCCGACGACGCTCTCTGGCAGTTCCGTCCCAAACACGCGCTGGTAATATTCGGCCACCAGCACCCGCTCGGTCTCGTCGCACTTGTTGAGGAACGACAAGCGGAATGCAAAGCCGACGTCCTTGAAGATCGCCGCATTCTGCGCCCAGGTGATGACCGTGCGAGGACTCATCACTGTGGAAATGTCGCCGTTGACGAAGCCCTGGCGGGTCAGGTCGGCGATCTTGACCATGTCCGCGACAGTCTTGGCGGACTGGCCGTGCGATTTCGACAGCACGATCTGGCTCTCCACCGCTGCGGGCAGGTAGTTGAGGCCGACGACGATGTTCCAACGGTCCATCTGGCCCTGATTGATCGCCTGGGTGCCATGATACAGCCCACTGGTGTCGCCCAGGCCAACGGTATTGGCGGTCGCGAACAAGCGAAACCACGGGTTGGGTCGGATTACCCGATTCTGATCGAGCAGGGTCAGCTTGCCCTCGGTCTCAAGCACCCGCTGGATCACGAACATGACATCGGGGCGGCCCGCGTCGTATTCGTCGAACACCAGCGCGGTCGGGGTCTGGAGCGCCCAGGGCAGCAGCCCTTCGCGAAATTCGGTGACTTGCAAGCCATCGCGCAGCACGATCGCATCGCGCCCGATCAGGTCGATCCGGCTGATATGCGCGTCGAGATTGATGCGGATGCACGGCCAGTTGAGCCGCGCGGCGACCTGCTCGATGTGGGTCGATTTGCCCGTGCCGTGATAGCCCTGGACCATCACCCGGCGATTGTGCGCGAAACCCGCAAGGATCGCCAAGGTGGTGTCCGGATCGAACACATAGTCAGCGTCGAGATCGGGCACACGCTCGTCGGCCTCGCTGAAAGCGGGGCATTGCATGTCGACGTCGATGCCGAACAATTCGCGCACGCTGACGGTCTTGTCGGGCGCGTCGAGCACGGTGGTGGCGCGGCTGTCGGGCTGGATGTTGGGGATGTCACTCATCGTCGCATCGCCTATACGCGGGGACTCTATGCTGCAATAAAGAATGGGCGTTGCAACAAGGAATAGGTTGCAGACGAACGACTCGATTTAAGGGGTGGATCGATGAAAATTTTTGGATTCCCGGTGTCGCCGTTCGTCCGCAAGGTTCACCTCGCCGCAGCCGAGAAAGGGCTGCCGGTTGAGACCGTGCTGTTCGATCCACGCAATCCTCCGGCCGAATTCCTCGCCGCCAGCCCGTTTCGAAAGATTCCCGCGCTGCAGGACGGCGATTACACGCTGGCCGATTCGACCGCGATTTTGACCTATCTTGAGGCGCTGCAGCCCGCGCCCGCGTTGCTCCCGGCCGATCCCAGGGCGCGCGGAAAGGCGATCTGGTTCGAGGAATTCGCCGATACCCTCCTGACCCCGGCGGGCGGCAAGATCGTGTTCAACCGCTTCGTCGGTCCACAGCTGATGGGCGTTCCGGGCGACGAGGAAGCCGCGTTGCAAGGCGAAAAGGATATCGCCCCGATCCTCGATTGGCTGGACAAGGCGGTGCCGGCGCAAGGTTGGCTGGGGGGCGAAGCGTTCACCGTGGGCGACATCGCAGTTGCCTCCGTTCTGCGAACGATGGGCTACGTCGGCATGGAACCCGATGCTGCAAGACACCCGGCGACGGCAGGATGGTATGCAAGGGTTACGACGCGCCCGGCTTGGCTGGCGGTGGCAGAGCGAGAGGCGAAGATCATTGCAAGCGCGACACGTCGCTGAGCCGCTGCCCTGATTTAGACCCTGCCTAGCCCGCGCTAACTGTGCTGTAACGCCTGAGACAGGCCATCGCGCACGGCGCGCAATTTCGCGGCCGTACCGTTCGGGGATTGTGCGTTGGCACCGTTCGGAGATTGTGCGTTGGCAGACACTTCGGGCCGCTGGGGGTCCGATCTGGACCGGTCGGGGGTGGCGCCATCTGGAGCCGGGGTTGTCCCCTTCTCTGCGAGCGCCTGGCGAGCACCGCGGATCGTGAACCCCTCGGCATAAAGCAAGCGGTTGATCTCGGCGATCAGGCGGACGTCCTCGGGGCGATAATAGCGGCGCCCACCCGCGCGCTTGAGCGGTTTGAGCATCGGGAACTGTTCTTCCCAATACCGCAGGACGTGTTGCTTGATCCCGAACGCCTGCGCGATCTCGCCGATCGTGCGGAACGCGCCAGCCTCCTTACCATCGGCAAAATCAGGGGTGGGCTGTTCGCTCATTCAGCCGCGCAGATGCGATCTTTGAGCATCTGGCTGGCGCGGAAAGTGAGGACGCGGCGCGGGGTGATCGGCACTTCGATTCCGGTTTTGGGGTTGCGGCCGATTCGTTCGGCCTTGTCGCGCAGCAGAAAAGTCCCGAAACCGGAGATCTTGACGTTTTCGCCATCGCCCAACGCATGACACATGTGCCGCAGAATTCCCTCGA
Organism: Sphingomonadales bacterium; assembly: GCA_038256425.1. Classification (GTDB taxonomy): domain Bacteria; phylum Pseudomonadota; class Alphaproteobacteria; order Sphingomonadales; family Sphingomonadaceae; genus Novosphingobium. Next base: position 43,062 of record JBBSKI010000004.1, on the reverse strand, counting down.
CCATCGTCAGCGCTTCCGCGCGCGACAACCCTACCTTGCGGTTTAACGACTCGGCCAGATCGGCGCGCGTCAATGTTCCGACGGAACGCATGTTTCTCGTCTCCCCCTAGCAAAATCCCCGAGTCGGACTTTAAGCTCATTCTGGACCAACGCAATAAAAAGCGTTGGCCAAAGCACTGGTGGCGTTAGGGAAATTGCGAAAGTAGCCGGGGAGGTGCCACATTGTGGGACGGAACGGTCCGGATCGACCCGCGATCAGATGCGCGCGAGGCTGGCACCCCAGGTAAAACCGCCGCCCATCGCCTCGAACATCACCAGATCGCCGGACTTGATCCGTCCGTCGCGTACCGCTTCGTCATAGGCCAGCGGGACCGAAGCGGCGGATGTGTTGGCGTGATGATCGACCGTGACGATCACCTTTGCGGGCGGCAGGCCAAGCTTGCGCGCGGTCGCATCCAGAATACGCGCATTGGCCTGGTGCGGTACGACCCAGTCGAGATCAGCCGCGGTATGCCCCGTATCCGCCAGTACCTCGCCGAGCACTTCGGCCAGGTTGAACACCGCGTGGCGGAACACTTCCTTGCCCTTCATCCGCAGCTTGCCGACCGTGCCGCTGGTCGACACTCCGCCATCGACATAAAGCAGCTGGTTGTGCTTGCCGTCGGCGTGCAGCCGCGTGGAAATGATGCCGGGTGCCATTGGATCGGTTTCATCGACCTCGACCGCCTCGATCACCATCGCGCCCGCGCCATCGCCGAACAAGACGCAGGTCGCGCGGTCCTCCCAATCGAGGATGCGGCTGAAGGTTTCGGCGCCGATCACCAGCGCGGTTTTCGCCATACCGGTCCGCAGCATGGAATCGGCGACCGCCAATGCATAAAGGAAGCCGGAACACACCGCCGCGACATCGAAGGCGATCCCGCGATTGCAGCCCAGTTCATGCTGGACGATGGTGGCGGTGGCAGGAAAGGTCTGGTCCGGAGTGGCCGTGGCGAGCACGATCAGGCCCACGTCCGCCGCATCGATCCCTGCTGCCGCCAGCGCGTTGCGCGCCGCTTCGGTCGCCAGGGTCGCAGTGGTCTCGCCCTCGCCCGCTATGTAGCGGTTGCGAATGCCGGTGCGCTCGACGATCCAGTCGTCGCTGGTATCGACCGTAGCCGCCAGTTCCGCATTGGACACCGCGCGCTTCGGTAGCGCCGAACCGCTGCCACGAATGACCGAACGCAATATCACGCGGCAGCCTCCCCCGTGCTGGTCAAGGCGGGGATCGAAGCGGGCGCGGAAGCGCGGGTGCGCGCACGTCCGGTAGACCGCATCGTCTCAGCGCCAACCCGGGCCAGGTCCGCTGAAATCCGCTCGGTCAGGTTTTCCTCCAGCAGCCGCGCGGCGACCGCGACCGCGTTGGCGACGCCTTTGGCGGTGGCGCTTCCGTGGCTTTTGACGACGACGCCGTTGAGCCCGAGAAACACCGCGCCGTTATGGTTGTTTGGATCGAGATGGTGCTTGAGCAGCTCGGTGGCAGGGCGCGAGATCAGGAAACCCAGCTTCGAGCGAAGCGATGACATAAAACTGCGCCGCAGCAGGTCGCCGACGAAACGCGCCGCGCCTTCGACCGCTTTCAGCGCGATATTGCCCGAAAACCCATCGGTCACCACCACGTCGACATCGCCCCGGCAGAGCTTGTCGGCCTCGGTAAAGCCGTCGAACGACAGCGCCAGTTCCGCCGACGCGGCCTTGAGACCGGCGGCGGCATCACGCAGACTTTCGGTGCCCTTCATCTCCTCGGTGCCGATATTGAGCAGCCGAACGCGTGGCGACTCAAGCCCGGTGACGATCCGCGAATAGGCCGCACCCATGATCGCGAACTGCACCAGATTGCGCGCATCGCAATCGGTATTGGCCCCCAGATCGAGCATGACCAGATCGTTGTCGCCGAGCGTCGGCAGCAGCCCGGCAAGCGCGGGACGATCGATCCCCGGCATGGTGCGCAGCGCGACCTTGCTCATCGCCATCAGCGCGCCGGTGTTGCCCGCGCTGACCGCCGCGCCGGCCGCGCCGCGCTTTACCGCGTCGATCGCCATTCCCATCGAGGTGGTCTTGGCCCGGCGCAAAGCCGTGGTGGGCTTTTCATCGCCGCGCACCGTATCGGGCGCGTGCAGGATTTTCGAGGCGGCCTTGAGGTTGGGATGGCTCTCGAGCGCGGCTTCGATAGCGGCCTGATCGCCGACCAGCAGAAACTCGAATCGGTCGTGACGGCGGCGAGCCAGGGCCGCGCCCGCAATCATCGTCCGCACGCCCTCGTCACCGCCCATCGCATCGACGGCGATACGAGGGAGGGTCGTGCCGGCCATTCGTTCAGCCCGGGCTGAAACCAAAGGCCCTTAGAGCCCGACGGCGATGATTTCGCGTCCGTTGTAATGGCCGCAGGCGACACACAGGTTGTGTGGCCGCTTCAGTTCACCGCAGTTGGAGCATTCATGGAACGCAGCGACCGTCAGCGCATCGTGGCTGCGGCGCATGCCCCGGCGTGAGGGCGATGTTTTTCTTTTGGGGACAGCCATTGCGGCACCAGTTCCTGAATTCTTGCCCGGGCATCTGCCCAAGGACCGAGTAAAGTGGCGCGATAGGCCGGTTGCTCGGCCCGCACAAGTCCCGCGGCGCCGCACGGGACGACACGGGATCGACGAGCTTAGCGGGGAACCGGCACCGCTTGCGAAGGCGCGCCTATAAGCAAATTCGCGTGCTTTGCAAGGCCGTGGCGGCTAACCCCCGTGGCAACGTAGTCGAGGGGACAACTTCATGCTTATTCCGGTCACGCTGACCGCTGCTGCTGGCGCAGCGCTCATCAACATCTGGCTGAGTATCCGGATCGGGCGGCTGCGAACCGCCCACAAGATCAGCGTGGGCGACGGCGGCAACGAGCCACTGAACCGCCGGATGCGCGCACAGCTCAACTTTGCCGAAAACGTCCCGCTGGTGCTGGTGCTGATCGCCGCGCTGGAAATTTCGGGCGCTGGTCGACTTTGGGGCGACGCCTGGCTGCTGCCCGTGGCCGGATTGTTCCTGCTGGGCCGGATCGCGCACGGTGTGGGAATGGACGGCGGATCGTTGCAGATCGGCCGGATGATCGGCACGATCGTGACGCTGCTGACGCAACTGGGGCTGGCGATTGTCGCGGTGCTGGCGGTCGCGGGGAGGATTTGAGAGCAAACTATGCCGCTAGCAAAAAGCCGCGTTCGAGTGCTCACAAGGTTACAAGTGGTGATGAGAGGACGATTATCTCGTGCGGACCTTTGGGTGGCTTCCCTAATTCGTGAAGTGCGTTGAGGTAACGATGCCTTTGGTGCCCTTCGATGACCACTAAGCGAACCTCGAGATGAGTTTTCCCCAAGTCAACGACACCATGCGGCGTTGAAAGCAGGACCATAGGGAAATCCCAAGTGCCAGAATCCAGAGCGTGTGCGGTTGGGTGTCTTTGCTCTCCCCCTCTACGGTGAAAAGTCTCATAATCGTGCTGGGGGTGGAGATCGTTACCTCCGACGCGATACACCGAGCGCAGAAGCTCTTCACCTCGCCGGCTTTGCCTTTCCCAAGAAAGGGAAGCGAGCGGTAGAAAATCGAATCGTGAATGTGTCCAATGTCGATATATCCATTGCTCGCATAAGTCGCTTGGAAGATGCGATAGATGTGATTGACTCCTAGTCCACCAACTTTCGAATGATTCCTTGTCTGAGCTACTCTCACCAATTGGGCGTAACTCGGTCGGCCAGCAGCTTTCGCGAAACTGGCTAAGATTAAACGCCGGTGATTTCATTGTTTCAACTCAGGGCATAATCGCTGACATAGGCGTTGGTCTTGCGTTCCTGTCCGAACGTGCTGGTCGGACCGTGGCCGGGCACGAAAGTCACGTCCTCGCCCAGCGGCCACAGTCGCTGGGTGATCGCGTCGATCAGATCCTGGTGATTGCTCATCGGGAAGTCGGTCCGGCCGATCGAGCCCTGAAACAACACGTCGCCGACGATCGCGAACCTGGACGGGGCGTGGTGGAACACGACATGGCCGGGGGTGTGGCCGGGGCAATGGATCACATCGAGGGTCAGATCGCCGATGGTGACCGTATCGCCGCCAACCAGCCAGCGGTCGGGTTCGAACACCTCGCCCTCCATGCCGAAGCGCGCGCCATCCTCGCCAAGCCGCGAAATCCAGTAGCGGTCAGCCTCGTGCGGCCCCTCGATCTGCAGGCCGAGTTCCTTGGCCAGCATCCCGGCCTGGCCGCAGTGGTCCATGTGGCCATGCGTAACGAGGATCTTTTCCAGCGTCACCCCGGCCTTCTCGACCGCTGACTTCAACATGGGCAAGTCACCGCCCGGATCGATCAGAGCGGCGCGCATCGTCTTGGTACACCACACAAGCGTGCAATTCTGCTGGAACGTCGTGACCGGCAGGATCGCGACGCGCATCGGCGGCTGGGGACTGGAGATATCGGACATAGCGGCTAAAATGGCGCGCTGCCGCAGGGTTTGCAATGCCTAGAGTCGCCCGCCCTTCCAGACCACCCGGCCGATAACTTCGACTGCGGCAAGCGGGCGTTCGACAGGCGCGTAGGCCGGGTTGTCGCTGATCAGCCGGAGCTGCTCGGCTCCCAGCCGTTCGATCCGCTTGACCAGCAGCACATCATCGACCCGGACCACGTGGATTCCTGCACGCAGCGCAAGAGGCGTGCGGTCGACCAGAATTTCATCGCCATCGCGCAGGGCGGGTTCCATCGAATCACCCTCGACCTCGATGGCACTGAGCATGGCGGGTGTGAGGCCGTGACGCTTGAGCCAGGAAGCGGCGAAGCGCAGTTGTCCGACCGCGATCTCGCTACCGGAAAGCGAGCCTGGCCCGGCGGACGCGCCAAGACCGAGGCGCGGCACATCGACCCAATCGGCACCGGCGCGGCGCTGTCCGGTGTAATCCGCCGAGGCCGGATCGCCCGCGCTTCCTCCCAGCTCCGCCTCATCGACCCCGAAGAAGCGGGCGAGCGTGCGGCGGTCGTTCTCTTCCAGTTTGCGTGGGCTGCCCTTGCGGACGAATTGCTGGAGGTAGCTGGCGTTGCGCCCGAGCAGCGCAGACAGACCGGCGAGGCTGAAGCCCTGCGCGGCTACCAGCTCCACTAACCGGGCGCGAGGATCGCTCGATTCCATTCTTGCAACCTATGCCAAAGATTTTTCCTAGACAAGTAGGATTTGTTGCGGGACCACAGGATTATTCCTTGCCACCCGGGTCGCGCCGATTCGCTGGAGAACCCGCCGCCATGTTGATTCGCCAGGTCGAAGCCTTCTTGCGCCAGACCGGCCTGCCCGCCACGCGGTTCGGCCTCCTTGCTGCGGCCGATCCTCGCCTGGTGTTCGATCTCCGCAATGGTCGCGAACCTCGCAAACGCATGACCTTGCGAGTGGAACATTTCATGAACACATTTGGGGAGAGCCGCCATGCGGGTTGAATTCAAGCAGGCTGAAACTGCCGGTGAGGCACCGCCCGCCTCGCCCCGAGCGCGTGGTGCCGGCGCACGGCTGGTGGCCGAGTTACGGGCACTGGCGAACGGACACGGCACCCTGCTCGAACATCGCCAGCGCGGCTGGGCCAGCGTGACCTTCAGCGGCACGCGGCACGAACTGGCGTTTCGCTTCGAGGGTGAGGTGGCGATTGCCGGAGGGGAGATTCTCGTCGCGTCCCTGTCCGAACACGAATTCACGATCCCGCGCCAGCTCGTGGCAGACGCGGTGGTGGTCGCGGTCGACCATGCGATGATCCCCGTGTCGGTACTGGAAGTCCGTTGCGAGGTGCTGATGCTCGACGAAGACTGAGCGGCCGACGGAAGTGCGAGTTCAAGGCTCGGCGATCAGTTCGATCCGGTTGCCGAACGGATCATCGACATAGGCCCGCCGGCTACCTTCAGGCGGGCTGTCCTCGATCACGGCGCAGCCAGCCTCGACCAGACGAGCGATCAACCCGGCAAATTAGGTGACCCGCAGCGCGGATGGGCTTTGCGGGCGGGTCGGAAATCCGCATCGACGCCGAGATGGATGCGCAGCGCGCCGAGTTCAAACCAGCACCCGCCCCGCGCTGCCAGTTCAGGCGGCTTGGCAACTTCGCCAAGACCAAGCAGCCGAGCGTAAAAATCCCGCGCGGCCGCTTCTCCACCAGCCGGCATCGCCAGCTGGACGTGATCGATGCGGATCAGCGGCAAGGTGGGCCGCGCCTCGCTTACTTCGCGCTTTTTGCGCTCTTCGCCAGCAGTGCGGGCGCCCTCGGCCCGACCCACAGGTTCATGTCGACCGTGTTGGAGACCTTGTAGGGCACTCGGTTCGGGTTGATGAACAGCTGTTCCATCTCGGACCGGGTGAACGGGCGCGATCCAAGGCGACCGAAGACCGCCATCTGCCCGCCGGTCTCATCGACCCCGCGATCGCGGTCCAGCCCCTTGGACAGGGCCAGGGCGGGCGACGGGGTTCTGGCCCAGGCGATCAGCTCGGGCTTGGGATCGGGCGAGAAGCCATAGAAATTGGGCTGGCTCGCCGGGCTGGTCAGCTGGAGGACTTTCACCCCATTGCGACCATCCGCGACATAAGCGAACAAACTCGCGTTCGTCGAAGCGACGATCACGTCCTCGGCATCGTTGAGCTGCCCGTCGGCGGTGAACTTCTGGTAGATCGTCGGCGCCACCGGCTTGGTGATGTCGACAATCACCAGCCCATCGGCCTTCGCTGCGACATAAGCGTATGTGCGCGCGAGATAGACCCGGCGAGCATCGGCCAGCGGCACGGTCGTCCCCGGCACGGCTTGCGGCCGTGCCAGTTCGGTCACGTCGAACAGTTCGAGTCCATTGGCGGTGGTAGCCCACAGGTAGCGGAACTGAACCGCCGTGGCGCGACCGTCGCTCAGCGGGACCACCGAGGTCACCTTCGGATCGAGGCAGGTTTCGCCGTCCTTCTTCGCGCTGACTTCACACGGCGCCTTGGCCGACCACGGCTTGGGCAGGTGGACCGTGACCAGCGCCGTCGGGGTGACGACATAGGCATAGTCCCCCGCCAGCGTGATATGGCGCGCGCCGGTCAGCACCCCGTCGGGATTGAACGTGAACGCCCGGCGGAAGAAGTTGTTGCGGAATTCGGCATCGGCGAGCGTGTCGACGTTGACCGCGATCAGCCCCTCGACGCTGTCGGTGACGAAGGCATAGCTGTAGATCGGCGAGAACGGCTGTTCCTGGTTGACCGTCCGCAGTTCGGGTGTGTTGCGGGTCGGTGCGATGTTCTGGTTGGTCGGCAGCGCCATGCACGTTGCGTTGGACGTTTTTACGCGCGTGTCGTGGCCCAGCGACGAGAACGGCGAGTTGATGATCCGTTCGGAGAAGCCCTTGTTGCCGACGCTGGCGATGTCATAGGCGCGGAAGCCGCCCTTGCCCTCGGCAACGAACATGTATTCGCCGCGCATCTGGAGGCAGCGAACCGCATCCGAGGTGCCCTCGTGGGTGTTGTCAAAGCGCTCGCGCCCGACCGATTCGCCCGAGAGCTTGCTGTCCATGATCGGCCCGCGCGTCCAGTTCTTGAGCTCACGCCCGTTCCTGTCGACGTGCTGGCGGAAGAAATCGGGATAGGCATAGCGGTGCAGATAGCTGCCGATGACGGCCTGGGGTTCATCCCATTCGGTTACCCGCACGGCTTCGAACCCGCCTTCGAGCCCGAAGAACGCGTTGAGCCCGACGAAATTGACGTAATTGGTGCCCAGCAGCAGCAGTTGCGCCATGATCGCGTTGTTGTCGTCGGCCGCCGAAAGATGGCAGTCGGTGCACTGCTTGGTCTCGTTGAGCCGCACGGTGTGCGGGAAGTGTGGCGCGAAGGCCTGCGACGAGTAACCGATCGACGAGACCGGCGGCTGTTGGATGTAAATTCGCTCGCGGTTGATGTTGGTCGACGACAGGATCAGCGCCGAGGTCGAACGGATCGGCGCGGTCATCGCTTTCGTAGGATCGGACCCCGAAACCTTGGTGGTTTGGTGCTTGCCGATCTGGAACATATCGTCGCGCGCCACCTGCGGGTTATAGCTCGCGTAGTTGCGGGTGAAGTCTTCCTCGTACTTGTGGGTAGCCGTGCGCCAGTTGGCTTCGATCGGCAGGTGACAGCCCGCGCAGCTGGTCGTCCACGACAAGTGGCAGGTAAAGCACGCCATATCGTCGTCTTTGTGCGCACGATCAGCCAGGGCGACCTGGGTGCCGAAGCGATAGACCCCGTCGCTCGCTGCCGCCTTGGCCATCAGTTTGGCGCGTGCAGCCTTGGGATTGAACACCGGCTTGCCGAGGTCGTCCTTTTGCCCGGCATAGCGCGCATCGACCGAATCCTTGACCAGGCTGACCCGCCAGACCTTGTCAGGATCGATTATCGAGCGCTGGATCAGCACGCGGCGGCCCCCGGCTTCCTTGAACCATTCGAAGCGCGGCTGGCCATCCATGTTGCGCAACAAGGCGAGGTTGTTGCCCTCTGGCGGCGCGGCCAGATTCGAGGTCAGCAGGGTCGGATAGGCGTCGGGCGTGCCGTGGCAGTCCTTGCAGCCAATTTCGACCGCATTGGCGACCTCGCCATAGATCAGGCCGTTGCCGTGGCTGTCCGAAGCGAAGTGGCAATCGGCGCACTGCATGCCGAGTTGCGCGTGGATATCCATCATGTGGACCGACTTGCCCGGATTCGGCCCGGCATCGACGAACTTGCCCTCGACACCCTTGCGGAACTTCTCGGGATCGTTGGGATCGATGATATGCGCCGTGTCGGTGCCGTAGGTCGTCATGTCGCCCTCGCCGTCGAGCAGGTTGCCCTTGCGATCACGCTTGAGGATCGAGCGGAAGTTCCAGCCGTGGCCGTGGTAATCGGCCCACTGGATGTCCTTGTTGGTGGCGTTGAGATCGTAGACGTTGCGAAGGAATTCGACATCGCGCCACAGGCCATGCGTCACCGCCGCCTCGGGATTGCGGTCGAGCGCTTCGCGCGCCTCGGACGAGGTCGGATAGAACTGCGTCTTGAAGATCTTCTTGTAGTCTTCCTCAGACATGCCCGGCGGCTTGGGTGCGCGGTTTTCGGGGCCGGGCCACAACGCTGCCGCATCGGATTCATAGTCCCACATCGTATAGCCGAGGTAGCTGTTCAGAAAGATATTGGGCTGGTGCATGTGGCAATTCATGCACTGCGCGGTGGGGATCGCGCGGGTGAAGGCGTGAACCAGCGGATGGCCGCGCTCGCGCTCTTGCATCGCGACCGGGCCGTCGTGGGCCCCAGGATTTTTAGCGCCGTAGCTGCCCGATGCCGCAACCTTGCCGTGTCCGCCCGGCGCGGGCGCCTTGCGAGTACCCGGCTTGTCGCTCGCAGCCTTGCCATGCTCGTCGAGGCCGACCGTGTTGTGGGCCTCGGCCGCATTCATTTTGTGACCCGCATCGGTGCCGTGCGGGGCGACCGCGCCGTTTTGGCTGGAGGCACTGGAGAACGTCAGCATATCGACCGGCGAGGCGATCGCCTTGCGGCAATCATCCGCCATCGTCTTCGAATTGGAGGGATCCGAAGCATCGCCGCCGACATAGCGGCCATCGGCCTTATCGCCGTCATGACCATCGCCGTGGCCGCCGCCGCCGTGGCCACCGCCGCCATGTGCGGTGCCGAGCACGGTGCCATTGAGCAGCGAATAGTGCGGATGCTCCTCATAGTCGTAGGTGCCGTACTTGCCCTTGCGATGCCCGCCTTCGCGCAGCGAATTGATCGTCGGATCGTTGGTGACCGACTGGCCGTCGCGTCCGCATTTCCCGAAGTTGAGCGAGTGGCGCGGTTCGCGGTCGTTGGCATAGATCACGTGGCAAGACGCGCAGCCGGATGAGCGATAATCGCCCGGCTGGTCGTTGGTCCCCATCTGCCACAGGAACGGATCGTTGAGCCGGGTCTTGTGGATGTTGAGCACGGGAATGGCCACGCGCAGGCCCGTCGCCATGCCGCGGTTGGATTGCTTGAGATCGGGGCGGCCCGGCTCCTCGAGCCGCTGGATGATCCCGGCGATATTTGGCAGGCCGATTTCGGGGAACTGCGGCACGATGTTGCGCCCGCCGTCTTCGAACACCCGGAACACGTCGCCCGGCGGAATCGTGTGCCACTGCGGCAGCGGATACATGATCGGCAGCGCGCCGCGCGCCTTTTCGGCCTCGGTAACCACACCATAGACCGGCTTGCCATCGGGCCCCGGCTGGCTCGATGCCGACTTGATCAGCGCGGGCTTGCCATCACGGGTGAAGCTTTCGCCGAAGGTGTAATTCTTGAACGGAACGATCCCGTTGTTATAGGCCGCGCCGCCCCACAGCATCGCACCGGTCGACATCAGCGAGCGCTCGGACGCCTCGATGATCTCCATGTGGCAGGCCCCGCAGGCGTCGCGCGCCACGCGGTAGTCCGACGGGTTCACGAAGCGGATGAATTCGGGCGATTCCTTGTGGAGCAACGCGTAGCTGCGCTTGGGATTGGCCGACGAAGGCCAGCCCCAGGCGACCGGATACTTGGGCAGGACATGGGATTCCTTGAGCGCTGCAAGATAGTCCAGACCATCGTGAGCCCAGGTGCGGTCGGCGACGATCTTCTCGTTGCCGCCGTGGCAATCGACACACGACAGCACCACGGCGGGGCTCGCATGCATCGTCCGGTGATCGCTCTTGGTGTGACAGCTGACGCAGCCTGCGTTCTTGCTGTCGACATAGGCCCACTGCGCCTCGGCAGTCTCGCCGGGCTGTCCGCGCGGCGCGCTCGGCGCGCGCTTGTGCTTGATGTCCTGCGCCGTCTCCTTGCCCGCGCCATAGAGCGAGGCCGGAACCAGCAGCGCCAGCGCCGCCAACAGCAGCCACAGCAGCGCGTACGACTTGGCTCGGCTCTCCGGAGCTCCGCCTTCTAGAGTGCCGGCCTTGGAAATCGTCGGGAGTGGCGCTGGGGTCATGGGGTCAGTAAGCCAGAATGATGTTTGCGAGAACCGAGTAGAACCGCTTTTCCTTGCCCTGCTGGGCAAATAGATCGTCAAAACCCTTGCTCGGCTCGAGCACCGCGCCCGACAGCCTGAGCACGATGTTCTGGCTGGCGAGCGGGCGCCAGATTGCGGCGGCCGAGATGTCGAAGCCAATGGACTTGGGGATCGATCCCTCGACCCGCAGCGCTTGCAGGGTGGCGGTGTTCGCGAACCACAGGTGGTTGATGTTGCCCGACAGGCGGAACGTCGGCGTCAGGTCGGCATCGACCCCCGCGCCGATGAGGACCGTGCCCGGATTGTTGAAGTTGGACTGGCCCTGCTCTTTCGAGGAGCGCAGCGTATTCAGAATGCCGTTTCGCCCGTTGACCGCGATCGCGCGGCCACCGCCCGCAAACGGGATCGTCTGGCGGATCCAGTAGCTGGTGTCCGCGCCCGCGAAGATCGGGTTCTCGAAGATCGAATCGAACCCGGCCTCTGTGTTGTTGTGCGGGTTCTTGTCGCCGCTGGCGTAGAGCCCCGAAACGCGGAACCGCCAGAAATCGATGTCGTAACTGACCTCGGCGGCGGCGAAATAGGCCTGGATTTTGGCCTTCTCGCTGGTGAAGACCGAATTGCGGTCTTGCCCGAACGCCCCGTAAAGCTGGCTGGTCAGGTTGATGCGCCCAATCCGTCCGTCGGTCGCATATCCCAGATAAACCACGTCGTAACTGCGCCCGCGCAGGTCGCCGATCAGCGCCGGGCGCGCCGGGAACCCGTTATCGTCGACCTCGACGTTATTCGACTCGCGGTTCATGTTGTAGGTGACCGAGACCTGGCTGGTTAGCCCGACGACCGGGAAATCCTGGCGGAACACGTTGGCAAGGAAAACCCAGTCATCGCGCGGACGCTGGACGACCGAGTTGAGCCCCGAATTGGTGTCCTTTTCGAGCCGCCAGAATGCCGCGAGATTGAACTGGAAGCGGTTGTTGTCGCGGTTGCCGAACAAGCGCACGCCAAGCTGGTTGTCCTGGAACAGGAAGCCGCGGAAATCCTGCTGGATCGGCTGGATCCCGGCGCGCACGCTGAAGAAATCGAACCGCGAATTATCGTACTGGCCAAGGTGGTAATCGACGAACAGTTCCTGCACGCCCAGAAAGTGATCGGTTCGCTGGCTGTTTCGCGATGGCCGGACGTTGAGCACGCGCCGCTCGGGCACGTTGACGTAGTTGACCTGCCCCGCCAGCGCGATCCGATACTCCACCGATGGCGGCTTGAACGCGGTCATCCCCTTAAGCAGCGACGCCCCGACGATAAAGGTCTGCGCCAGCACCAGGCTGTGGCTGCGGCCGAACGTGTCGATCTGGTTGGGCAGTTCGGTGGTCTGGTTGCCCACCGGGATCGGAAAGCTGCGCGGCTCAATGATCGTGTCAGAGATTGCGCTGGCAATGAAGAACCAGTCGTCGCCCTTTAAAAAGCTGGGCCGCCCCTTTTTGGACAGCGGGCGATCACCCTTGAGCAGGTTGTGGTTGAACGGATCGAGCTTCGAACGACACACGTTCTTGAGGTTGGGATACAAAGTATAGATCGAACGATCGCCGCCCGAGGGGCACAGCGTCGAGGTGATTCGCCACCGATCGGGCAACGCGACATCGAGTTCCGGCCGCTCGATACCGTCGGGATAGATGTCGCCGGCTTTGGCGTAATAGGCTTCGGGCGGCGGTGGCCGGACCGCGCCGGTGTTCATCTGCTCGATCCGTTCGGGCAGACCCTTCTGGAAACCCGGACGCCGGCGTCCGTCGAGCAATGCCTCATCGGCGGCCACGGTCGCACCGGCCTCGGCCTCGGCACGAGTGTTCATCGTCGGCGGGCCTGCGCTGGCGGCGGCTGGAGCAGCCATCGGCTCGGCGGCGGTTTGGGAAGCCAGCGCTGCGCTCGTGACGAGCGGCACACCCGCGAAGTCCAGTCCGAGCTGGCGGGGTGCTGCAGACCCTGCCTCGGGTTGAAGCGACTCAACGAACGAGACCACCGCTTCGGCAAAGGTTGCTCTGGGCAGATCAGCCTCGACCGGACCGCCCAGGGCGCCAGTTGCGACCACACTGCGCGGTGTCGCGAACTGGATCGACGGGAGCGTCTCCAGCGAAAGCCGACCCGGGATGTTCCCAATCTCGCGCGTCCGCAAAATCGGCTGAGCAGGCGGCAGGACGGCGGCGTCGGCTCCTGCGCTACCCGCGGCAAGGCCGAGCAGCGGGGCGAGGATCGAGGCGACCGAATCTATCACAGGCCCTCGCAAGCGTTTTGGGCGGGCGTATCGAGGAACGGCGCGAACGGGCAATTGACGTAGCGCAGCCGCGTGTTGGTGCCCGGCGGGATCACCGTATCGGCGCGGATCGGCTTGGGCGCGTTGCCCAGACCATTGCCCGCGCGCGCGCCGCCGTTGTTGGCTCCGCCCAGGAAGCTGATCATGTCGTCCTGGTCGATGCCGTCACCCGAAACCCCGACCCCGCCGACCAGCACGCCGTTGCGATAGAGCGGCACCCCGCCGGGAAAGATCTGGATACCGTTGGCGATGCGGTTGATGCCACCCACCGTGGTTGGAGCACTCGTGCAGGCCTGCGGCCCCTGACTCAGCAGGTTAGCAGCAATCAGATCGACCTGGAGTCCGGTCGCGAACGGATTGAAGTCCTCGATCCGCTGCGCCAGCGGGCCGGGTGGCCGTCCGACTTCGCCGTCCGGATAATAGGGCCGTTCGATCAGCCCCTGGGCGCGGTTGGAGAAGGCAATTGCCCCGGTCAACGCGGTAGGATCGCCCAGGAAGGTGCGGGTCGCGGTGACATATCTGCCCTGCCCCGCCGCAGTCAGATCGCTAGCGGCAAACCGGCCAGAGAAGAACGTGACCGTCCGCGCTTTCTGCAGGCTGACGTCCGAACCGAAGATCGGCGCGTCGGGCGAGCGGATCATGCCGAGGATGACACCGTTGGTATCGACCACGCTGATGCTGACCTGAATCCGGCTGTCGAGCGGTTGGCGGATCTGCGCACGCCCGCGCGCCATCACGTTGAACGCTTCCTCGAGCACCGCGCGGACGTCGGCGACGCTCAGTGCACCGGCGACGCCATCGGTCGCCGCGCGCGGCGGATAGCGGTTGGCACCGCTGCCGTCGCTGAAGACGAAGATATCGCGGTTGGTATATTCCGCAGTGGTCGACTGGCGGACGCCCGAGGCCTCGGTACCATAAACGGTGCCTGCAATTATCGCCCCGCCAAAGTACCCACCCACGGGGGTCAATACGCCCGCGCTGCCGTTTATTGCGGCAAAATTCGACTGCAACGCGGCGATCCCGTTGACCCGCGCATCGGAGAACCGGAGCAGCGAGCCATCGACGCTGATCCGGTCGGCAAGGATGTTGTCGGCCGGCGCGAAGCCCTGGATTCCGGCGAGCGCGATGAACTCCTCGGCATCGGTATCGACATCTAGGACATTGGGATCGAAGGCATAGTCGCCGTCGCCCATCACCCCGATCCCGCCGACGACTACCCCGTTCTTGTAAAGCGGGAAACCGCCGGCGTCCGCCGCGAGGCCCAGCGGCGAACGTTTGGGCCCGATCAGCGCGGTGGTTCCCCCGCCTGCGCTGAACCTTGAAGAGAAGTCCGAGCACGGCAGCGAGCTGAACTGCACCCCGAACAACGGCCCCGACTCAAGCCCCGGGGTGATCGGTGCGGGCGGAAAATGCTGCTGTACGATCTGGCTGGCGGTGCGGGTCGAGAAGGCGTTGCCGCCGCTTGACAGGTACGCTCCGGTCACCGCCTTGGCGATCGCCCCGAAGCTCGACGGCAGGCCGGCAATGCCTTGCGCGCCTATGCCGCTGCGCGGATTGTCGGTGCCCAAAAACGAGACGAACCTGCTCGTCGTCAGCGTATCGCGTGCGCCGGTCATCTGGAACACCGCGAGCACATTGCCCACCCGATCGACCACCGCAATCGTCGATGGCAGGTTGCGCGCCCGTGCTTCGCCGACCGCCTGGGCGATGACCCGCTGGACGTCTGCCACGCTGAGCGATTCAGCCGCCGGATCGCTGAACAGGCGCGTTGCGGTGGTGGAAGTGGGTGTCGGACTTGGCGCGGGACCGCCCACGCCGCCACCCGCCCCGCCGCTGCCTCCGCCGCCGCAGCCCGCGAGAGCCAGAGACAGCGCGGCAAGGACCGCAGTGGAATTCTGGAAGGCAACCTTGAACTTCATTTCAACGGAGGCTCCGGATACTGCTGACGGCGCCTCCCAGCGCGCGACGGAACGCGGCCGGCTGGAAGCCGTTGGGCTCTCGCACGGCGGCATAGGCCTGATTGATCCGTGCCCGCAGGCCGCTGGCGGCCTGGGTCGAGACCTGGCCCGAATTGACCAACCCGTTGAGCAGCGTGTCGATCGCCATCACCGACTGGACCGCGCCTTCATAGTCCGTGAAGCGGCTGGCAATCGCCTCGCTGGCGATCGTATCCATGATAGCAAAGGCCTGTCCGCGACCGAATTCGGCCCCTGCAAAGCGCGTCGACAAGGCATCGGCGGTTTGGCGCAGCGCGCCTGCGGCCTGCACCGCCTCACCCCGTCCGCGCGCCATTGCACCGTGGAACGCCTTGCTGCGCGTGTCGAACTGACCGGCCAGATCGGGCGCCGCGACCTTCGCAGCGGCGAGCAGCATGATCATGTTCTCGTCGTTGTAAGGCGGCATGCCGATCGGGATCGGACGCCCCGGGTTGCGGCCCTTAGTCACCGCGCCGTCGTCGCTGTCGTAAATCCGGCGATGGCACGAATGACAGTCGTAGAAGTAGAACTCCGGAAACACTCCGTCGGTGGCGAGCGCGGGCTGGCTGAACAAGGTGAGGCTGCGCTTGACCGCTTCGGCCTGGCCGACTGCCCACATCCGCATCGCATTGGGCTTGCCACCCTTGCGCGCGCGATAGTCCTCGTCCTCATCGTGGTGCGCCTGGAGCGTGGAAAACAGGTCGAGCTCGAACGAGACACGCGGATGCCCCGCCGCCATGATCCGGTGGAACACGAACTGGCCTTCGTCGGTACCGCTCAGGTGGCAATCGAGGCACACCTTCGCGCGCACCTTGGGATCGACCAGATCGGTCATCCCCTGCGCCACGTTGCGAGCGTGCGTGGCTCCGACCGTATAGTGGGTCGAGATCCAGCCACCCGCCGAACCGTGGCAGGTCTCGCAATCGACGCCTTCGTTGATCCGCGCCGCCTTGGGCGAACTGTGGCAGCCCAGGCATTCGCTCTTAACGCCGCTTTCGTCAAGGTTCATCCGCTTGATGATGGCAACCCCGCGCGGCTCGCGAATTACCCGGTAGGCGCGGCTGTGCGCCCCGCTGGGAGAGCTTTCTTCCTGCCAGCGACGCAGTTCGTCCTGGCGGACCGGTGTGCCATCGCCGATCGAGCGGCCGTGGCAGGTCGAGCCTGCGCAACTGGCGACGCCCATATGGGCGCTGCGGACTTCACTGGCCCCCTGTTCAGCCTTGAGCGGCGACGGGGCGATGAGAAAGGCGGCGGCAAACGCGCTCAGCGCCATCAGCACACACCCGGTCAGGGCAAGTGCAGCGCTGCGCGGAAGCGCACGAACCGAACCCGCGAAAGCGGACACAGTCAGCCAAGATCCAAGTTTCCCCAGCATCGCCCCTCGTTCCTGCCGGTTGCGCCATGCGCAGGCCGAGCCCGTTTGGTCGTTCTAGCGATGCGACCCCTTTTGAATGGTCTAGGCGAAGCTTGGGGCGATGTTCAAGCCTTCAAATCACGCGAGCGCATGAAAATGATGGAACGACCGGAGATTAGGGCGAGGCAACCGGTCTGATGCCGTGACTGTACGCAACAAAATGGCCGTCTCCGCAGTTGCGAGAGTCACCGTTATCCGGGGAATTCCGCCCCTCCCCCGTGACGGAAGGGGGCTGAGCGCCGTCCCTGATCGGGTCAGGCAGCGGTGCCGTGACAATGTTTGTATTTATTGCCCGAACCGCACGGGCATGGTGCGTTGCGGCTGATTCCACTGCCCGCCCAAGGGTCTTCGAGGCCAACGCCTGCCTGCGGGGCCGCCGCGAGCGCCCCCAGCATGGCCGCGGCACCGGGAACCTGATTCAGGCCCGAATCGTCCTCGCCGGTAAACGGATCGATATGGCCGGTGAGAAAATCGGGCAGTTCGGGCAGGACGAAGTCTTCCGAGCCGCGCATCCGGAACTCGCTGGTCATCAGGATCCGGGTCACGTCCTCGCGAATCGCCTCGAGCATCTTCTCGAACAGACCGAAGGCTTCCTGCTTGTACTCGTTGATCGGGGTCTTCTGGGCATAGGCGCGCAGGAACACGACCTGGCGCAGCGCATCGAGCGTCGCCAGATGCTCTTTCCAGTGATGGTCCAGCCGTTCGAGCAGGATCGACTTCTCCAGCCCCTTCCACGAGCGTTCGTCGATGTCGGCGATCTTGGCCGCCATCGCCACATCGGCTGCTTCGGAAACCCGCGCTTCGATCGTATCGGGCTCGAGCCCTTCCTCGGCCATCCATTCATCGAGCGGCGGGACGAACCCCAGCACATCGAGCGAGCGGGCGCGCAAGCCTTCGACGTCCCACTGCTCGGGATAGGAATTGGGCGGGCAGGCCGCGCCGACCAGCGCGTTGACCGTGTCGCGGCGCATATCTTCGACCACGTCGTCGACCGCTTCGGCATCCATGATGTCGGCGCGCTGCTCGTAAATGACCTTGCGCTGGTCGTTCATCACGTCGTCGTATTCGACCACCTGCTTGCGGATGTCGTAATTGCGCGCCTCGACCTTCTTCTGCGCGGTCTCGATCGCTTTCGACAGCCACTTGCTGCCGATCGCCTCGCCATCGGCAAGGTTGCTGTTCATCATCTTTGAAAACAGCGTGTCGGGTCCGAAGATGCGCAGCAGATCGTCTTCGAGGCAGAGGTAGAAACGCGAAAGTCCGGGATCGCCCTGACGGCCCGAGCGGCCGCGCAGCTGGTTGTCGATCCGGCGGCTTTCATGGCGTTCGGTGCCCAGCACGAACAGCCCGCCGGCCTCGAGCACTTGTGCCTTCTCCAGCGCGACTTCCTCGCGGATGCGTTCGAGCGCGGCGTCGCGCTCCGGGCCCTCGGGCATGTCGGAGAGCTCGTCGTTGGTGCGAAATTCGATGTTGCCGCCGAGCTGGATGTCGGTCCCGCGCCCGGCCATGTTGGTGGCGATGGTCACCGCACCCAGCCGTCCTGCCTGGGCGACGATATGGGCCTCCATCTCGTGGAACCGGGCATTGAGGACCGCGTGCTTCACATCCTCGTCCTTGAGGAACTGGGAAAGCATCTCGCTTTTCTCGATCGACACGGTGCCGACCAGAACCGGCTGGCCGGTCTCGTATTTCTCGCGGATCGCCTTGGCGATCGCACGGAATTTGTCCTGGGTGTTCTTGTAGAACTCGTCCTCTTCATCGACCCGGCGGACCAGAACGTTGGTCGGGATGGTGACGACGCTCATCTTGTAGATGTCGAAAAATTCCGGCGCCTCGGTGGCGGCGGTCCCGGTCATGCCCGAAAGCTTGGGATACATCCGGAAATAGTTTTGGAAGGTGATCGAGGCCATCGTCTGGTTCTCGGGCTCGATCTTGACGCCTTCCTTGGCCTCTACCGCCTGGTGCAGCCCGTTCGACCAGCGCCGCCCGTCCATCATCCGGCCGGTAAATTCGTCGATGATGATGATCTTACCGTCTTTAACGATATAATCGATGTCGCGTTTGAACATCACGTTGCCGCGCAGGCTCTGGTCCAGGTGATGGACGACCTGGGTGTTCTCGACATCGTAGAGGTTGCTGCCGACCAGCAGCCCGGCATCTTCCAGCATCCGCTCGACCCGCTCCACCCCGTCCTCGGTCAGGGTGATATTCTTGGTCTTCTCGTCGGCCTCATAATCCTCGGGCACGATCTGCTTAACGATCGCATCGACCGACATGTACAGGTCGGACTTGTCATCGGTTGGGCCGGAGATGATCAGCGGGGTGCGCGCCTCGTCGATCAGCACCGAATCGACCTCGTCGACCACAGCATAGTTGAACGGGCGGTGGACCATCTGGCTGCGCTCCTGCTTCATATTATCGCGCAGATAATCGAAGCCGAGCTCGTTGTTGGTCGCATAGGTAATGTCGGCGTTGTAGGCCGCGCGCCGCTCGAACTCGTTGAGATTGGGGACGATGACGCCCACGGTCAGCCCGAGGAACGTATAGATTTGCCCCATCCATTCCGCGTCGCGGCGGGCGAGGTAATCGTTGACCGTGACGACGTGGACGCCCTTGCCTTCCAGCGCATTGAGATAGACGCCGAGGGTGGCCACCAGGGTCTTGCCCTCGCCGGTCCGCATTTCGGCAATCTCGCCGCGATGAAGCACGATCCCGCCGACCATCTGGACGTCGAAATGGCGCATGCCCAGCACGCGCTTCGAAGCCTCGCGCACCGTGGCGAAGGCTTCGGGGAGGATATCGTCGAGGCTCCTGCCGCCGATGAGCTGTTCGCGGAACTTGGCGGTCTGGGCGGACAATTCGGCGTCGCTGAAGGTCTCGAGCTGCGGCTCGTA
This sequence comes from Sphingomonadales bacterium, assembly GCA_038256425.1. Classification (GTDB taxonomy): domain Bacteria; phylum Pseudomonadota; class Alphaproteobacteria; order Sphingomonadales; family Sphingomonadaceae; genus Novosphingobium. The sequence goes on along the minus strand of JBBSKI010000004.1, from coordinate 23,457 downwards.
CCCGGCGATCTGGCGGACGATCTTGTCGAGAGACTTGACGTAACGGTCGTTGGACGAGCCGAACAGCGATTTGGCAAAGGTGCCGAGCATGGGCGGTTCCTGACGGGAAAATAGAGAGAAACCGGCGCACGCGGGGGCCGGTGGGGATCGATCAGCGAAGGAGAACGCGCAGGTGCGCTATTCGCGCGAGCGGTCGCTGTACTGGATCGAGGGGATGACCACCGTGGTGGCCGTGCGCGGACGTACAGTGTCCCGCTCGCGCTTTTGGCGCTGGAGCGGCTGGCCGCCCATTTCGGCGACCACCGCCTTGATCGCCCCGACCGCGCTGCGGCGTGAAGGCTCGACCCGCTCGACCTCGGCACTCTCACCGCCGTTCATCCGCGCCGAAACCGGCGCAGCCGAGAACCCGGTGAGAACCGCAAGCAGCGTGAGAACAAGGCGAAGAGTGCGATCCATGCGCCGATAAGATAGGGCTTTGGGGGCCCAAGGTCCAGTGCCCAACGCTGGACGAGCCGAGTTCGGCTGCTAAAGCGCGCCCATGTCGGCCATCTCCCCCCTTGCTCGCCCGTTCCCCGCGCTGCCCGACATTGCCGGGGTGACGCCGCGCGTGGCGCGGGCGGGGTACAAGGACTGGGGGCGCTGCGATCTCACCTATATCGAGTTGAGCCCCGGCACGACGGTCGCCGGGGTGTTTACGCGCAACGTCTGTTGTTCAAGCGAGGTCGAGCTGGGGCGCGAGGCGGTTGCGCTGGGCCGGGCGCGGGCGCTGGTGGTCAATGCCGGCAATTCCAACGCCTTCACCGGCTATCGCGGACGCGAGGCGGTCGAGGGGATCATGACGCAGGTCGCGGCGCACCTGGGATGCGAGATGAGTGAAGTCTTCGTCAGCTCCACCGGCGTTATCGGAGTACCCTTGCCCAAGGACAAGGCGCTGGCCGGGATCGTCAAAGTGCTCGATCTCGCCAGACCCGGGTGCAGTTGGGAGGACGCCGCCAACACCATCGGCACTACCGACACCTTCGCGAAAGGCGCGATGGCGCGCGCGGTGGTCGGCGGGAAGACCGTGACGCTGGCGGGAATCATCAAGGGCAGCGGGATGATCGCGCCCGACATGGCGACGATGCTGGGCTACGTGTTCACCGACGCCGCGGTCGCCCCGGCGTTTCTCCAGCAACTGCTATCCGCCGCCAACCAGCGCAGCTTCTCGTGCATCACGGTCGATAGCGACACATCGACCAGCGACACCGTGCTGGCCTTCGCCACCGGGGCGGCGGGTAACGCACCCTTGGCCTCATTCGATGACGACGGGGCCGATGCCTTCGCCGCCGCGCTCGACGCTGTCTGCCTCGAACTCGCCCAACTGGTGGTGCGTGATGGCGAAGGCGCGCAGAAATTCATCGCGATAACCGTCACCGGCGCGGTCTCGGACGACAGCGCGCGCATCGTCGGGCTGGCAGTGGCCAATTCGCCGCTGGTCAAGACCGCGATTGCCGGGGGCGATGCCAATTGGGGCCGGGTCGTCATGGCGGTCGGCAAGGCTGGCCAGCCTGCCGACCGCGACCGCTTGTCGATCGGCTTCGGCGGGGTCTGGGCAGCGCGCGAGGGCCAGCCGCTGGCCGACTACGACGAGGCGCCGGTGGCCGCACATCTGGCCGGGCAGGAGGTGACGGTGGAGATCGATCTGGGCCTGGGCGAAGGCCGCGCCACGGTGTGGACCTGCGACCTGACCCACGGCTACATCTCGATCAACGCGGATTACCGGTCGTGAGCGCGCCCGTTTCCCCTCGCCTCTCCGCGCAGGTCTTTGCCCTGATGCGCGAGGCGAGCGAGCGGGCGATCCTGCCGCGCTTCCAGACGCTCGCCGCGCACGAGATCGTCAGCAAGGCCGACAAGGACGCCATGCTCGCCGATGTCGTGACCATTGCCGATCGCGAGGCCGAGGTGATCCTCGCCGAAGGGCTCGCCCGCCTGCTGCCCGAAGCCGCGATCGTCGGCGAGGAAGCCGCCCATGCCGACCCGGCGGTGCTCGACCGGCTGGGCGATGCCTTGTGCTGGATCATCGATCCGCTCGACGGAACCAACAATTTCGCAGCGGGCCAGACCCCGTTCGGCGTGCTGATCGCGCTGGCCGAGCGCGGCGAAACACTGGCGGGATGGATCTACGATTGCCAGAGCGGGCGCAGCTGCCACGCCGCGCTGGGCGGCGGCGCGTTCATCGACGGGACGCGGATCACGGCGCGCTCGACCAGGCAAGATCCCCCCGTCGCCGCCAACTCGCTGGTCTACATGAGCCCCGAACGCCGTGCGGCGGTGCAAGCCGGGATTGCCCCGCACTACACATTGGTCGACATCCCGCGCTGTGCCGCCGAGCAATATCCCCGGCTGGTGCTGGGCCAGAATGACGTCGCGATCTTCGAACGAACCCTGCCGTGGGATCACGCCGCAGGGGTGCTGTTCGTCAACGAGGCAGGCGGCAAGGCCGCGCGGCTCGACGGAACGGCCTATCGCGTCAACGACCACGACCGCCCCGGCCTGATCGGCGCAGCGAGCGAGGCGTTGTGGGACGGGCTGGCGAGCCGGATGGCGGCGCTTTAGAGCACGCTCTCGAGCCAGCCCTTGAGCTGGCTTTTCGGCGCGGCACCGAGCTTTTCGGCGACCTTTTCGCCGTTCTTGAACAGCACCATGAACGGGATCGACTGGACGCCATAGGCGGCCGGGGTGTCGGTCGAATCGGTGATGTCCATCTTGGCGATGGTCACCCGATCGGCCAGTTCGTCGCTGATTTCCTCGAGCGACGGGCCGATCATCTTGCACGGCCCGCACCAGTCGGCCCAGAAATCGACCAGCACCGGCTTGTCGGACTGGAGGACCTGGGCGGCAAAGTTGGCGTCGGTTACGGCGATGGTCGGCATGGAGAACTCCTCGAGAACTGTTGGCGGTCTATCTAGGCTCGCTTCACGACTAGGCAACGGTCGGCGTGGCAAAGCTTTCCTGTGGTGGCAAAGAGCCGGGCTTGTGCGCCTCCAGCATTTCCGGCGAAATTGCGATCAGGCGTGGGGTCTGGGTATAAAGCAGCGCCGCCTCGACCTTCATCGCCGGATGAATCACCCGCAGCGCAGCGGCATAGGCGGCCATCTGCCGGATATAGCCCAATGGCACCTGCGCGAGGTTTTCCGGCGGGCGCCGGGCGGTCTTGTAGTCGACGATCCGGATCGTATCCGCGCCCAGCACCAGCCGGTCGATCGTCCCTGCAATCACCCGCCCCTCGATCGTCGCCGCCAGCGGAACTTCCGGCAGCGAGTCCGGCCCGAATACCCCGGCCCATTGCGGATCGGCCAGCACCGCCAGCGCGGCCTGCGCGATCTCGGCGCGGGCGCTCTCGGGCAGCGCGGCAGCGGCGCGGCCGAGCCAGGTTTTCGCGGCCGCTTCACGCCCGCCTTCAGCCACCTCGGGCAGCCGTTCGAGCAGGCGATGGATCAACACGCCGCGTGTCGCCGCTTCGCGCGCTGCGGCAGACGGCGCGGAAGGCGGTTCGGCCGCAGTCTCCTCCCCGCTCGACGAAGGCGCGAGGGGCCGCGGGGGGCGCGGCTCGGGGCCGATTGCGCGCGTCGCCCATTCGGGCAGCGCATCGGTAGGCGCGAGGTCGATCACTACCCCGGGCGCTGCGGGCGCGAGCGTACCCAGCTCGAACCGCCCGCCCCACAAGTCGTCGGCCAGCCCCTCGCCAAGTGTTTTTTCGCTGAACAGGGGCTGCAGCGCAGCGTACCAGCTGTCCGGCTTTAATTCCTTGCTGCGCCCGCCCATCGATCCGCCGATAAACAGCGCCTCCTCGGCGCGGGTCATGGCGACATAAAGCAGCCGCCAGTGCTCCTGCCGCTCCTCGGTCTTGGCGCGCAGTTCGGCCATTTCGACCGCGCCGACCTTTTCACCCTTGCGCAGCGGGGGCAGTGGAATTTCGCGCACAGCCGAACCCGGCACCGGTTCGGGCAACGTCAATCCGCGCGGGGGCGAGGCATCGGGATCGTCGGCGGCATCGGCAAGGATCACGATCGGCGCCTGCAATCCCTTCGCGCCGTGAACGGTCATCACCCGCACCAGCCCCTCGTCGCGCCCCGCCTCGCGCTTGAGTTCGCCCGAATTGGCATCAAACCACTGGAGGAAACCGACGAGGCTGGAGGTGTTGCCCGCAGCATGGGCGAAAGCGGCGTTGAGCAGCTCGTCGATCGGGTCCTCGACCTCGCGACCCAGCCGCGCGACCAGGTTGCGCCGTCCCTGCCACGGCCCGACCAGCAGCCAGTGGAGCAAGGCTTGCGGAGTTTCGAAATCGGCGCGTTTGAGCAGTTCGAACAGGCGATCCAGCGCGTCGCGGGTCATGGGCCCCGCGGTGCGGCGCAGGTGATCCCACAGCCGCTCGCCCCTGGGACGATAGGCGTGGGCCAGCAGCTCCTCCTGGCTCCACCCGATCAGCGGCGAGACCAGCAGGTTTGCCAGATTGAGGTCGTCGAGCGGTTGGGCGGCGAAGCGCAGCGCGGCGATCAGGTCCTTGACCCCCAGCGGCGCGCCGAGCCGCAGCCGGTCGACCCCGGCGACCGGCACTCCGTGCGCGTGGAGCCGCGCGACGATCAACCCGGCCAGTTCCTTGCGCTTGCGGACCAGTACCATGACGTCGCCCGGCCCGGCCCGCCGAAGCCCGCCCTTGGCGAGCGCGAAGCCCTCATCCATCCACTGCCTGACCTGAATGGCGATCCTGTCCGCAAGCAGCCGGTCCGGGCGCGAAAGCCAGCCCTCCTCGCCTGCTTCGCCCTCATCGTCGGGCTCGTCGCTTTCCGCGCCGACCGGCCGCCATAGCGTGACGAGGCCGGGGCCATCGCCGCCGACATGGGGCTCGGGCGGGCCTTGCAAGCCGAACCGCTCCGGCCCGATCAACGTTATGGCCCGGTCGACGAAATCCAGCACCGGCTGCGAGCTGCGAAACGAGCGCCCAAGCCCCAGGTCGAGCAGATCGCGATCGACCCCCAGCATCCGCTGGCGCACCCGCTCGCGTGCCGCTGAAAAGTTCTCCGGGCTGGTGCCCTGAAAGCGGAAGATTGCCTGCTTGTAATCGCCGACCACGAACAGGGTGCGCATGGCATCGCCGCGCTGGCCTTCGCCCGCGAAGAAATCCTCGATCAGCGCGTCGATGATGTCCCACTGGGCGGCGTTGGTGTCCTGCGCCTCATCGACCAGGATATGATCGAACCGGCGGTCGAGCTTGAAGCGGACCCATTCGCCGTCGGCCTGTTCCTTGAGCAGGCGTGCGGCGTGACGGATCTGGTCGTCGAAATCGATGAACCCCTCGCGCGCCTTGGCCTCGTCCCAGGCGAGTGCGAACCGGCGGCCCAGCGTCAGCGCGGGTTCGAGCAGATCGGCCAGCGCGATCAGCGCGCGGCGCTCGATCACGCGGCCCAGCGATGCGCGCACCCGCTCGATCGCGCTTTCGTAATCCGCGTCCTGCTTGAGCATCGCGGTCAGCGACTTGGGCGCGCCGTCGAGGGTGAACAGCGCCTTGTACAATTCGTCGAGCCGTTCGAGCCGTGTCGCGGGCGATGCGGTCAGCCAGCCGACCCCGCAATCCGCTGCGCCAAGCCCGGTCTTGGTTCCCCACGACGCTTGCGCGGTCACCACCCGGCGCAGCGCTGCGCAATCGAACTCCTTGTCGCTGCACAGATCGATCAACCCGGCCGCCGCATCCTCGCCCAACCCCAGCAGCCGGTCGATTCTGGGGCGCAGCGGCACTTGCCACCCGCCGGTTCCGAACCACAAGTCGCGTGCCTTGGCGCAGCGCAGCAGCCAGCCTTCGAGCTGCTCGGCGGTCATCCGCAGGCTCAGCGTCTCCAGCGCCGCGACGAGCATGGTGTCGCCGCGCGCTTCGGCCTCGACCGGCAGTTCGGTAAGCACCTGACGGACCAGCAGATCGCGGTCACGGTCTTCCATCGCTCGGGTGCCGGGCATCATCCCGGCCTCCAGCGGAAAAGCCGCGAGGAGCCACTGCGCAAAGGCGTGGATCGTCTGGATCTTCAGCCCGCCGCCCGGGCAATCGAGTACTGCGGCGAACAAGGTGCGGGCGCGTGCCTGAGCCTCCGGGCCGGACGGCGCGCCGATCGCTTCGAGATCGTTGAACAATCGAATCGCGGGCATCCGCACCCAGCTCGCCAGAACGTCGTTGACCCGCCCCGCCATCTCGGTCGCCCCGGCCTTGGTGAAGGTCAGGCACAAAAGCTGGTCGGGCCGCACGCCGTCCTGCAACAGCAGCCGCAGCACGCGCGCGCTGAGCACCTGGGTCTTGCCGGTGCCCGCCGAGGCGCTGAGCCAGACGGTATCGGCAGGTTCGACCGCCGGACGCTGCGATCCCGCCAGCGGGAAGACGAGGATCTTTTCGTCGCTCACGCAGGATTCTCCGCATCCCCGCGCGCCTGCCACTCGTCGAGCCGCATCAGCTGGTCGTAATCGCCGAAATTGGGCAGATCCGGGTTGAGCCGCGCGGTGAACCGCGCGTCGCCGAGAATCCATCTGGCCAGGGCCTCGTCGAGAAACCCTTGCGTGGCGCTCAGGAATTCTTCGCGCGCAATCCCTTGCGCCCCCGCCCGCTTCGGATGCGGTTCGGCGACGTAGCCAAAGCCGGTCTCGCTCTTGTCGTTGCGCCCCAGCGACCAGTATTCGAAGCGCTCCGGCGTTCCCGCCAGCTCCTTGAACCCGCCCCCCGCCGCGATCAGCCCCAGCGTGCCGAGTTGCAGCGCGAAGCCCTTGCCGACCTGGGCATTACTGGGCGGCTTGCCCGTCTTGTAATCGATGATGGCGAGCGCGCCGTCGTCCAGCCGGTCGATCCGGTCGGCGCGGCCATGGATACGGATACCCTGCACCTCGATATGGCCGGTCTTCTCCCACAGCACCGGCGCGCGGCCTTCCGCCCCAGCCCGCGCGGTTTCCGCCGCGATCCATTCGAGCGCGCGGACCAGGCGCGGTTGCCAGGTCGCCTTGGTGAACGGGTGCGCGCTCATCTCGGCCAGCATCAGGGTTCCCAGCGCACCAAGATCGCCGCCCTCGCCGTGCCAGCGTTCAAGGATCGCGTGGACCGCCTGGCCCTTCCAAGCAGCGCTCGGCTCGGCATCGAGCGAATCGAGCGACGAGAGGCCGAGAATGGCACTGGCGTAGAACTGAAACGGATCGCCGCGCAGCCGGTCGAGCGCGGTCGCGGAGATCGACACCCGGCGCTGTTCGGGCGACGGCAGCGGCGCGGGGCGTGGATAGGGCGGTGCGGGATCGGCGCGATCAAGCGCTCTCGCCAACAACGGCGCACGCTCCTCGCGGTGCGCCGGGAGCAACCTGGGCCCAAGCATCGCGCGAATCCGCAGGACGAAGCGCGATGGGATCACCGGCCCTGCCGCATCGCGCAGCGCATGGCTCAACACCACCTCGGGCGCGCCCAGCGCGGCGGCCAGATCGTGCGCGGCCAGACCGATGCGAAAGTCCGCCCCCGGCACGCCCAGGGCGCGTAACAGCGCCGGCGCCAGCAGCGGATCGGGCGCGGCGCTGGCGGGCCAGCTCCCTTCGTGCAGCGCGCCGCAAATCACCAGATCGGCGCGGCTCATCCGCGCTTCCAGCAGGCCGAGGATCGCCACGCGCGGATGCCCGCCCCACGGCGGGCGGACCGCGACCTCGTCCATGGCATCGCGCAACACCGCGGGCAGATCGCGCGGATCGAGCCGGGTGGCGGCTGCCCGCGCCGCGTCGCGCAAATCGTCGATCAGTGCCGCCAGCGCGCGCCCATCGGCCTTCGCCCACAGCGCGGTGCCGCACAGCGCCTCGCCGGTGGCGGCAAGCAGGTCGAGCAGGTCCGCCAGCCCCGCGTCATGGTCCGGCGCTTCGAGCGGGGCGAGCATTTCGCGCGCCTCCGTCCACCACGCCGCCAGCCGGGGCTCGGGCTTGCGGAGCTGCTGCAAAAATTCGCTCACCCCCGCCAATCCCGGCGCGGGGCGGGGCCCGCGCAGCGCCCGATCCAGCGCGCGGACGTTTTCCAGCCAAACGGGCCGGGTATCGTCGCCCGACCGAACCAGCGGATGCCCCACCAGCGCCAGCAGCGCGACCGGGGCGAACCTTTCCGCCATCGCGTCGGCCAGCGCCAGCACCAGTCGCCCGGCAGCCGTGACCGACAACGCCCGCCCGGCGCTGTCATCCGCGACCACGTTCCAGCGTGCCAGGTGCGCGATCACCCGCGCGGCCAGATTGCGGTCGGGGGTCACCAGCGCGACGCGCTTTTCGGGGATTTCCAGCGCCTCGCGGATCAGCAGCGCGATGGCCTGCGCCTCGGCCTCCGGGTGCGGCGCTTCCATCAGGCGGACACCGGCCAGCCGCCGGCGCTCGGGCGGCAAGTCGATCCATTCCGCGCTCGCCTTGGGTGGCAGGAACAGGCTGGAGATGGCGCGGCTGCGTTCGGGCGGCGCGGCGGCGGGGCCGGAGCGGTGCCACGGCTTCACCTCGCCCCGCGCCACGCCCATGCGGTTGAGCAACAGCTTGAGATGATATTGCGGATGCGTCACCGCATCGTCGCGGCCCAGCGTGTCGCCGTCCTTGTCGGCGGGTCCGCCTGCCACGCCCAAAGCGTCCCACACATCGTCGGCCAGCGCCAAATCGAGGTCGGGCAGGATCGTCGCGCCCCTGGGAAGCTCGCTAACGACCTTGAGCAGGCGCGCGATTGCGGGCGAGGCGCTGGTCACCCCGGCAGCCACCACAGCATGCGGCGGCGGCACATCGCGCCAGCGCCGCGCGGCGGCTGCGAGCAGTCGGTTGCGCCGTTCGGGCGGGTCGATTTCTCCGCGCTCGGCCAGTTCTGCCTGCCAGCGGGTATGCACGACCGCGAACAAGCGGGTGTTGTCCTGCCAATGCCCGGCCAGATCGGGAAACAGATCGGCGACCTTGTCATCGAGCAGCGCGCCGCCCGCCACGCCTTCCACCGCCAGCCGGTCCATGCTGCGCGCGATATTGCGGGCGAGCCGCAGCAGAGCGGGGGTGGAAGGTGCAGCATCGCCCAGCTCGCCGGTCAGCATCGGGCGCAGCAATTCGGCCAGCCGCAGCCAGCGCCGGGTCGGGTCCGAGGCAGGCGGAATGATCTCCCCTTCCCCGATCGGATCGAGCAGCGGCCCCAGCGTCTCGTCGAGATCCAGATCGCCGATCGTCGCCATGCGCGGCAGCAGCAAGCCCGTTCCGCTGGCCCGCACGAATGCCTCGGTCACGGTGCGGACGGTACGGCGGCTGGGAAGCAGCAGGGTCAGCCGGGCAAGGCCGAATTTGGGCTCGGCGTAGCGCGGGATCAGCCCGGCGACGAGCGCATCGGCAAAACCGCGATGTGCGGCGATCGAATAGACATTGAGGCCGCGCTCCTCAGCCACGCGCTGCAAACGCACTTGGTCAACCACGTTTCAGGGCGGCTTCGGTCGGTGCGATGGCCTGCGGCGAGCCGACCTCGAACCATTGGCCAAGATGCGTGACGCCATAGAGCCGTTCTTCGTCGATCGCGCGCTGCCACAGCGTCATCGTCCCGAATGGTCCGGCCGGGGCGTCGCGCAGCAGGCGATGCGACACCAGCTGAATCCCGCTGTAGATGAACGGCGCGATCCGGCCCGAGCGGCGACGGGACACCCGGCCATGGGGATCCAGGTGAAAATCGCCCTTGCCGGTATAGTTGAGCGCACGCGCATGCGGCACCACCAGCAGCAGCGCGTCCATCCTTGCGGCGTCCCAGGCAGCGCTCAACTGCGAGAATACGGTGCCCGGCCCATCGAGCCACAGGTTGTCCGAATTGAGCGCGAAGAACGGGTCGGACCCCAGCAGCGGCAGCGCGTGGACCATGCCGCCGCCGGTCTCGAGCAGCAGGGCGCGCTCATCGGAAATCGTCACCACGGGGACGCTGCGCGTCGCCAGATGGTCGATCAGCTGGTCGGGCAGATAATGCACATTGACCACTGCGCGGGCGACCCCGGCATCGGCCAGCTTGTCCAGACAATGGTCGATCATCGCCTTGCCCGCAACATCGACCAGCGGCTTGGGCCGATCGGCCGTCAGCGGCCGCATCCGCGTGCCGAGACCTGCGGAGAGGACCATGGCCACGTCGCTGGCGAGGGCCTGGCTCAAGCCCCGAATTCCCCGCCCAGCACACCCGCCGGATCGCGCAAGGCGGCTGGCACATTCGCATCGAACCAGGTCGCCACCGGGGCCAGCGCGGGGTGCGCCAGATCGCGTTCGAGCGCCGCCCAGACGCGGGGGATCATCGTCAGGTAGCGGGGTTTGCCATCGCGCTTCCACAAGCGGACGAAAATGCCGACGATCTTGGCATTGCGCTGTGCGCCAAGGCGAGCATAGTCGGCCACGAAATCCTCCCCTGCACCGGTCGCCGCGCGGTAATGCGCGATCATGTCGGCCTCGAGACGCTCGGAGACGTCGCGCCGCGCATCCTGCAACAGCGAGACCAGATCGTAGGCGGCATGGCCGACAAGGGCATCCTGGAAGTCGAGCAGGCCCTGGTCACCCAGACCACCCAGCAGCATCAGATTTTCGGCGTGGTAATCGCGCAGCACCGTCACCCCGGGGCGCTGGCGCGGCAGCATCGGCGCGATCACCGACTGCCAAGCCGCATCATAACCTGCTGTATCGACGGTCAAGCCGTGCGCCGGGGCCCACCATTCGACCAGCAGTCGCGCCTCGCGCATGTATTCGCTCAAGCCATAGGCGATGAACGGGCCGGGCGGCAGGCGGTGCAGCCGGACCAACGTGTCGACTGCAACACGATAAATCTCGCTCTCGTCGGCGGGCCACTGGTCAAGATACTCGCGCATCCGAACCTCGCCGAAGTCCTCGATCAGGACCAGCCCGCGCGCCGAATCGTCGGCCAGGATGCGCGGCGAACGCATCCCGTTCGCATCGAGCCAGCGCGCGGCGCGCAGGAACGGAGCCGGGTCCTCGTGCGGCGGCGGTGCGTCCATCAGCATCGCGCTGCCCTTCTCGCCCGTCACCCGGAAATAGCGCCTGAACGAGGCATCGGCGATCAGCGGCGTAATGTCCGCCCCGCCCCAGCCGGCCGCCGCGAGGAAGGCCTCGGCATCTGCCGGTACGGGATCGCGCAAGGTCAGGTCCATAGACCCCGCCCTAGCCAATCGCGCCCCGGCGTTACAATGGCCCGGCGTCCGTTCTCCGCAGCTTCCAGCGCGATAGCAAGGCAGCCCGCCTCATCGCCGAACCCGCCGACATGCTCTGGCCATTCGGCCAGGAGCACCGCACCTTCGAGCAATTCGTCGAGCCCCAGTTCGGCGAGCTCGGCCGGATCGGCGATGCGATAGAAGTCCGCATGAACCACCGGCAAGCGCAGGCCTGCCGAACTACCGGACGCGTCGTAATGCTCGACTATCGCAAAACTGGGGCTCGGCACCTCGCCGCGATGGCCAAGAGCGAGCAGGATCGCGCGGGCCAGCGTGGTCTTTCCCGCCCCCAGTTCGCCCGAAAGCGCGACGACGTCGCCAGCGCGGATGTGCGGCGCGATCAACACACCGAAGCCGGTCATGGCGGTGAGGTCTGGCAGTTCGACGGTCACGGCCACTAACGGATCACTTCAGGGTCACGATCGCAGAGGTGCCCTGCCCCGGCTCGGACAGCAGTTCCAGCTTGCCGCCGTGCGCCTCGATCAGTTGACGCGCGAGTGGGAGACCAAGGCCCTGGCGGCGATCCAGCGTTTTGCCATCGTCGGAGACCCGCATCCCGTCAAGCGCGCGGGCGAGCACCGCCGGTGCCATCCCGGGGCCATTGTCGGAAACCACGATCTGCGCCCCGCCCTTGGGCAGTGCGGTGACTTCGACCAGCACCCGGCCGCCCGGCAGCACCGCCGCCACGGCGTTATCGAGCAATTGCGCGAAAGCCCGCGACAGCCGCCGCGGGTCACCCTCGACCCGCACCGCGCTCTTGCCTTGCAGGTCCAGCGTCAGACCCTTCCCGCGCCGCGCCGCGACGAGCCCTTCGACCAGCGCGCGCAAGTCGACCTCCTCGCGCTCGAACGGCAGCGTGCCCGCCTCGCTCTGGGCCAGGTCGAGCACGTTCTCGATCTGCTCGCCGAGCCGACCGACCGAGGTCAGGATCGCGGCGACATAGTCCTGCCCCGCCTCGCTCAATTTCCCCGCCATGCCGTTGCCCAGCATCTCGGCAAACCCGCCGATCGAAGTCAGCGGCGTGCGGAATTCGTAGGCCATGTTGGCGATGAAGCGGGTCTTGACCGCATCGGCCTCGACCAGCGCGGCGTTGCGTTCGCGCAGCGCGGCCGCGGCCTTCTGGGTCGCGGTGATGTCGAGCACGGTCAGCAGTCCGTTACCATCGGGAAGCGGCACCCCGGCAAATTCCAGAAACCGCCCATCGGCCAGCGCCAGCCGCCCACTTTGTTCCGCACGTTCGAGCGTGGCCGATCGGATCGCCGCACCGACCGTGCCGACCTGCGCCGGACGCTTGAGCCGCACGGCGATCCGGGTCAGCAGCCGGTCGACCTTGGGGTGCTCGTCGAGAAACGCGTCGTCCAGCCCCCAATCGGCGGCGAACCGCCGGTTCCACAATTGCAGGCGCCCGTCGGGTGCGAACACCGCGAGGCTTTCGAACAGCTTGTCGAAGGTCGCGGTGCGGGTTCGCAGCAGCGTGTCGCGCGTTGCGGCGAGCTGGAGCTGCTCGCTGCGGTCCTCGAAAATCAACAACAGCCCACCATCCGGCAACGGCTGCGCCACGACCCGCAGATGGGTGCCGTCGGGCAGCAACCACGGCTCCTCGCGCGCCTCGTCGGCGACGAACCAGGCCTGCCGTTCGACGCGCCATTCGGGAAAATCGCGCACCTCGGGAAGCCGCGCATTATCGCGCATCTTGTCGAGCAGCCGATCGAACCCCGGCGCGTCGGAAATCCATTGCGGCGCAATCGCAAACAGCCGCAGGAATGGCTGGTTGGCGAAAACCAGCCGCTGCGCCGCGTCGAACTGGGCGATGCCTGCCGAGAGCGTGTCGAGCATATCGCGCTGCGCCTCGCGGAAGGCGAGAAACGCGCGGGTCTGTTCCTCCAGATCCTCGATATCGACCGCATAGCCCGCGACGCCGCTGCCGCTGCCGCCCCCGCCGCTGGCATCGCCGAGAGGCAGGTCGCTGACTTTCAGGGTGCGGCGGCGGTTGCCTCCCTGCCCCGCCACAGTGGCCGCAACGACGCGCTCGATCGGTTCCTTGCGTCGCCGCGCTTCGCCCGCAAAATGGGCCGGGGTGCGGCCATGCTGCGGCTCGACCAGCTCGGTCTGCGCGGCGACCACCGCTTCGGCGCTCGCCCCGCCGACCGCGCGGACATAGGCGCTGTTGACCAGCAGCAGCTTCATGTCGGGGCCGCGGAACCACATCGGCAGCGGCGCCGCTTCGATCAGCCCGGCCAGCCCGGCATATCGTGCCTGGGCTTGTGCCGCATCGCCGCGCAAACGGCGCAATTCTGCCTCGCTATCGGAAAAGTCGAACACCCAGACCAGCGCCGCCCCACCCGGGGATACTTGCGGGTCGGCGAGATGCCCGCGCAAGGCCAAACTGCGGGTAGAGCCACGTGGGGTTACCGCCAGGCGAAACGGCGCGGCGGTCTTCTGGGTGCGGCGCACGGCAGCGGTCAGGTCGGCAAGCTGCGCGGTTTCGAGACCCCGGTCGCCGCTGTCCAGTTCCGAGAGGTAACCGGGGATCGCATCGAGGCCGAGCCACCCGGCCAGCCGCTGCGGTCCCTCGATCCGTCCGTCGGCGCGCACCAGCAGCGGAAGCGCAGGCGATTCGTCGATCATCCGCGACAACCGCCGCGTGAGCCGCTGGCCCGCGTCGGCACGGCGCAGGCGGCGGCGCGCGGCCAGTACTGCCCAGCCCGCTGCCAGCGTCCAGGCCGCGATCGTAAGGCCGATCAGCACCAGCGCGGTCTGGGTCAGGATCATCGCGTCTTCGCTATGCGGCGGGCGCGGGGATTACAATGGGGAGAGGCGTCACCGGGTGGTCCCGGTGACGCAAAATTCCTCAGTACCGATAATGATCGGGCTTGAACGGGCCCTGCTGGGGCACGCCGATGTAATCCGCCTGCTTCGGCGACAGCGTGGTCAGCTTGACCCCCAGCTTCTCCAGATGCAGCGCCGCGACCTTTTCGTCGAGGTGCTTGGGCAGGACGTAGACGTCGTTCTTGTACTGATCGTTGCGGGTGAACAACTCGATCTGGGCCAGCGTCTGGTTGGTGAAGCTGCTGCTCATCACGAACGAGGGGTGGCCGGTGGCGCAGCCCAGATTGACCAGGCGGCCCTTGGCGAGGATCAGGATCTGCTTGCCGTCCGGAAATTCGACCAGGTCGGTGCCCGGCTTGATCTCGTTCCACTTGTAGTTCGAGAGCGCGCCGATCTGGATCTCGCTGTCGAAGTGGCCGATGTTGCAGACGATCGCCATGTTCTTCATCGCCATCATGTGATCGGCGGTGATGACGTCTTCATTGCCGGTGGCGGTCACGAAGATGTCGCAGCGGCCGACCGCTTCTTCCATCGTCACGACCTCATAGCCTTCCATCGCCGCCTGCAGCGCGCAGATCGGATCGACTTCGGTGACCATCACGCGCGCACCGCCCTGGCGCAGCGAGGCGGCCGACCCCTTGCCGACATCGCCGAACCCGGCGACGCAGGCGACCTTGCCGGCCAGCATCACGTCGGTCGCGCGGCGGATCGCATCGACCAGCGATTCCTTGCAGCCATAAAGGTTGTCGAACTTCGACTTGGTGACGCTGTCATTCACGTTGATCGCGGGGAACGGCAGCTTGCCGTCCTTGGCGATCTGGTAAAGGCGGTGGACCCCGGTAGTGGTCTCTTCCGAAACGCCCATGATTGCCTTTACGGTGGCGGTCAGATAGCCCGGACGCGCCTTCAGAAACGCCTTGAGCGCGCGCTGGAACTCGATCTCTTCCTCGTTGGCCGGTTCGCCCAGGCTCTCGCCCGCCTCGATCCGCGCGCCCCACAGCGCGAACATCGTGGCGTCGCCGCCGTCGTCGAGGATCAGGTTGCAGGTGGTACCGTCGCTATCCTTCTCCCAGTCGAAGATGCGCCCGACATAATCCCAGTAGTCGGCAAGGCTCTCGCCCTTGATCGCAAACACGGGGACGCCAGTCGCAGCGATCGCGGCAGCGGCGTGGTCCTGGGTGGAGAAAATGTTGCAGGTCGCCCAGCGCACTTCGGCACCGAGCGCGGTCAGCGTTTCGATCAGCACTGCGGTCTGGATCGTCATGTGCAGCGATCCGGTGATCCGCGCGCCCTTGAGCGGCTGGCTCACGCCAAATTCGCTGCGCAGCGCCATCAGGCCCGGCATTTCGGTTTCGGCAATCCTTATCTCGGCACGGCCGAAATCGGCGAGCGAAAGGTCGGCGACAACGTAGTCAAGCTGGCGGTCCAGAACGGTGGCCACTAATATTCTCCCGGGCGGATGTGGAACGGTCGGCAGCCCATGCGTCCGGCGGACGACAAAACAGGCGACACTTCTAGCGAATGCGTCGCCCTTAGCCGTCCGCCCCGCGAGAATCAAATATAAAGAATTCTTTATATGACTTTTCCAAACGTGATGGGTCAGGCCGATCCCCACGCTCCAAAACGTTGACTGAGCCCGGGAGTTGTAACGAAATTAAGCGTCACCCAGCAACGCTCGGCGGTTGCGCGGGGGCGCGCGTGACATTACCGCTCCCTGCACACCCTCCCCCGCGCAAGGACATAATCCACCATGACGATTTCCGTAGGCGAACCGATCCCCGACGCGACCCTGATCCGCAGCACTGCCGAAGGCCCGCGGCCGGTCAAGACCGCTGACTTTTTCAAGGGCAAGCGCGTCGCGCTGTTTTCGGTCCCCGGCGCCTATACCCCGACCTGTTCCGCCAAGCATCTGCCCGGCTTTGTCGACAAGGCCGAAGCGTTGAAAGCCAAGGGGATCGACGAGATCGCCTGCACCGCGGTCAACGATGCGTTCGTGCTGGGTGCCTGGGGGCGTGACAACGGCGCGGGCGATATCGCCATGCTGGCCGATGGCAACGGCGAATTCGTTCGCGCGCTCGGCCTTGGCGCAGATTTCACCCCGTTCGGCATGGGCGGCCGCGGCCAGCGCTTCTCGATGGTGGTCAACGACGGCACGGTCGAGCAGCTGAACGTCGAAGCGCCGGGCGATTTCAAGGTCAGCAGCGCCGAGCATATGCTCGAGCAGCTCTGACCTTCGCGCGATGTGGGTCCAGCTCGCCACCGCGAAGTGAGCCCGCTCGCACAGCTCGCGATCAAGGCGCTCGTATCGGGCGCTCTGATCGCACTGGCCTCGGAGGTCGCGCGGCGCAACCCCGGCTGGGGCGGTCTGGTCGCCTCGTTACCATTGGTTTCGCTGCTGACGATGCTGTGGCTGTGGCGCGATACCGGCGATGCCGCGCGGATCGCTGACCTGGCGTTGTCCTCGACAGCCTACGTCACAGCTTCGTTGCCGGCGTTTGTCGTGCTTGTGCTGCTGTTGCGACGCGGTGTTGCGATACCATGGGCCATGCTGACATTTGTCGCGCTGGGGATGGCAGGCTATGTCGCGATGACATGGGTGGGACGAAAATGGGGGCTTCCGGTATGACCGCGCGCGAAGGTATGCCCCGCGTCATCCTTGTCGTCAGCGGCAGCGACCGCCCGGGGCTGACCCGCGCGCTGGCCGAAGCGGTCCATGCGGCTGGCGGCAACTGGCTGGAAAGCCACCTCAGTCGTCTGGGCGGCAAATATGTCGGCTCGGTGCTTGTGGAACTCGAAGCCGCTGCATTTCCGAAGCTGGAAGCCGCGGTTCGCATGGTCGATGCGACCGGGCTAAGCGTCTCGCTTGTGCCGGCCGAAAACGCCGAGCCCGCAAAGCCCGGCCCCTCGCTCCAGATCGAACTGCTCGGCCAGGACCGGCCCGGCATCGTCCGTGAGGTCACCGCAGTCCTTGCCGACCTCGATGTTAATATCGCCAGCCTGACCACCGGCACGCAAAATGGCGCATGGTCGGGCGAACCGCTGTTCCGCGCCAGGGTGGTGGCGACGCTTCCAGAGGGCTTGGCCCAAAACACCGTTCAGGATGCGCTGGAAGCGATCTCGGGCGAGCTGATGGTGGATTTTACGGTCACCGTCGCCGAAGATTAGCGCCCGCTCGATCGCGGCAGTCGCGCCCTCAATACCCCATCAAGCTCAGCACTTCCTTGCGGCTGCGGTTGTCGTCCAGAAAACAGCCGATCAGCTTGCTGGTCACCATCTTTACCCCCGGGGTGCGCACCCCGCGGGCGGTCATGCAGGCATGGCTGGCTTCGATAACCACGGCGACGCCATGCGGCTTGAGGTGGTCGAAGATGCAATTGGCCACCTCGGCGGTCAGGCGTTCCTGGACCTGCAGCCGCCGGGCATAACCGTGGAGCACGCGGGCGAGCTTGGAGATGCCGACCACGCGGTCGGTCGGCATATAGGCGATCGCCGCCTTGCCGATGATCGGGGCCATGTGGTGTTCGCAGTGTGACTGAAACGGAATGTCCTTGAGCAGGACCAGTTCGTCATACCCGCCGACTTCCGCGAACACGCGCGACAGGTGGATCGATGGGTCGTCGTCATAACCCGAGCAGTATTCCTTCCACGCCCGCGCCACGCGCTTGGGTGTATCGAGCAGACCTTCGCGTTCGGGATCGTCGCCGGCCCAGCGGATCAGCGTGCGGATCGCGTCCTGCACTTCCACAGGCACCACCGGCTTGCTGTTTTCAACAACCTCGCCGTAGTTCACCAGCTCGCTCATCGTCATAGTCCCTCACCTTTCAGCCGTCGTCTTCCGGCCGCGTCATTTTGGGCGGCGCAGCAGCCTGCCACGAAACAGCCCACGTCGGTTGTAGAATTTGAGCATGTCTTCGGGATGCTCGGGATCGAGCGCTTCGGAATCGGCGAGCGATTGTTCCGCGTCGGTCAGTTCGCGCAATTCGAAACGGCGGATGCACTTTCCATCCTTGGCAACCGCATCGAGCATTGCCGCCATCGAACCATGCGTGTCGAGTAACCCGGCGACCGTATCCGGCTCAATCCCGGCGTGTTCGGCCAGCAGCGCATGGCGCATCCGCGTGATGGCCTCGTCGCAGCCATGGTTTTCGGGCCGCGCGCAATCGATGAACACGTCGCATTCGCTATCAAGCCCCATCGAGCGATTGTTCATGTTGGCAGAGCCGACCCGGATGATTTCGTCATCGACGATGGTCAGCTTGGCGTGGACATAAATGGGCGTGCCACCGCTGGTGTACGGATTCCACAGGCTGAAGCGCTGCGCGTGATCGGCGGTGCGGATCGAGTGGAGCAACCGGATTCGCGCACCGTCCATGGCCTTTTGCTCAAGCCAGCCGTCGGCAGTCTGCGGGCTGACGATCACGAACTCGGGCGGATCGGGCTCGCCCAGGCGCAGCGCGATGGCCTCAGCGATCTTGCGCGAAGTGAAATACTGGTTCTCGGCATAGATGAAGCGTTTGGCGCGCGCGATCTGTTCGAGGAACAGCGCTTCGATTTCGCGGGTTTCGGGGATGTCCTCGTATTGCGAACGGGTCCGCGCGATGCCGATCTCGACTTCGCGGAATTCGGCGTCGAGCGCGTCGGGCCACGGGGTACCTTCGCGCGGGGGACACGGCGCCATCGCCTCACCGCCCGCCTGCTGCCAGCGTTCGCGGCCATATTCGGCGAGCCGTCCCGCCACCTCGCCCTCCATCATCATCGTGCAGTCGTGCCACGGACCGTAGGGCTGCCCACCCGGTCGCTTGCGCCGGGGGTCGGCCTCGATGTGTTCAGCCGTGTCCCAACGGTCGCCGGTCATGTCGATCCCGCCGCACACCGCGAAGCAATCGTCGATCACCACGATTTTCTGGTGATGGCTGCAGCCCAGCGGGTGTGCGCTGTCGAGCTTGAAATCTATCTGGCGGCTCCACCACCAGCGCCACATATGCATGATCATTGCGCCGCGCAGGAACATCTTGAGCGCGCCGAAATTCCATTTGAGCACGCGCACTTCGAGCCGGGGGTTGCGCCGGGTCAGCCATACAATGAAGTCGCCCAGTTCTCCGGGCGGATCGCCGCGCTTGCGCTTGCCTTCACCGCGGCGGTGGCTTTTCAACTCGATCCGGGTGTCGAAGTCCCAGCCGATCAGCATGATGCGATGCTGGGCGTTCAGCATCGCCTCGCGCATGAGGGTATAATAAGCGGAAGCATCGACAACGACATGGGCGCGTGTCGCCTCGCCAAAGCACCAAACCGACGGCTTCGCACCGGCCGGGTCAGCAGTGGGTGTGTCGGCCCTGGACGAGGCTAAACCAGACGAGCCTAGACCGGACGGGGCTAAACCAGACGAGCCTAAACCGGACGACGCCTGCCCGGACGAGCCTTGCGCGGGCGGATCGACAACTTGCCCCACCGCCGGATTGCTCGCCATGCCTCCTTGCCCCCCTGCGTCTCCGTAACGGTATGACGCTTGCAATCAGTCGTCCTTATCGTCCTTCTTCTCGGGCGTCACCTCGGCCTTGGCCTTTTCAGCTCTTTTGCGCCGGTCGAACACGCCGCGCATGTAGACCGCATCCTCATCGCTGAGTTCGGCGGCGAATTTGGGAAACATCTCCTCCTCCTCCTCGTCGATATGGTGGACGTATCGGTGCGCCAGCTCTCCGAACTTCTCGAGCCAGCTTTCGCCGGCCATATCGGCGGCGGCGACGTCGTTGAGAAGTTCCTCGATTTCGTGATGCTCGGCCACCGAATGCCGCCCGCACGAAGTCAGCGCCGGCTTACGCAGCACGGTCGAATAAAGCGCCTGCTCTTCAGCCGCCGCGTGGCCCTTGGCCTCGAAGGTGAATTCCTCGAACAGCGCCTTGCGCTCGGGAGTGTCGCCGCTGGTGGCGGCGATCCGATCAAGCAGCTTACGGTGCTTGTCGTGGTCGAGCTTAAGACGTTCGAAGATGTCGGCGCTGTCGTTCATTCTGGTTCCCCGCTGTGGTCGCAGGGTGAACCGACTGCGCTGCGGATCGTTCCGCAGTGCGAATATAAGCGCGAGACGAACTGGCCGCCCATTTTCTGCGCGCTGGATCTAAGTCTCTGGCAGGAAGTCCATTCGTCGCCCTGCCGGACCTCATCCCCCACAATAGGCCATGGTGAGCCGCATGAACTGCATCTGCGATCGCACCGCCAGCTTGGCGTAGATCCGGCGTACATGCGTGCGGATCGTGTGAACCGAAACCCCCAGCCGTGTAGCGATCTGGCTGGGCGGCTCCATGACCGCCAGTGCGTCGACCACCCGGCATTCCGCCTTGGTCAGCCCAAAGGCGCGCGCCATACCGCTTTCATGGGCATCGAAGGGCAACTCCCGCAGGGCAAATTCAATGAAAGCAATGTGGTGACCATCGATGGTATCCGCCCAGGCGGTCAAAAGGATCCCGCGATCGAATTCTGCATCCCTTACATAAAGCCGCTCAGGGGCGGAATTGAGCCTTGTCAGAAACGACGCGACCCCCGCAGTTTCGACGCCCACGGCCGGACACAAATGGTCGTTACGGATAACCAGTGGGGAAGGTTCGACCAGCAACCGCCGCGCGGCTGGGTTGCACCATAAAATCGAAAGATCCCGCCCAACCGCTGCGCGCGGACGTCCGTCAAGCCACAGCCACCGGGCCGCCAATTCAAGCGTGCGTCGCAGATCACCGCGATAGCCCGCAAGTTCGGCATTGCCACCAGCCGGGCCCATTTGCTCGTCAAGCAACAGACCCGCCCCGTTATCGATCACACAATTGCCGTGCCGGGCACTCACCGCTTCACTGACGGGCGAAAGGTCCGCATCGGACGCGCGTTTCAAACGCACTATTTCTGCTGAATGTATCACAAGGCTTCGCCCTCTTGCCTGGTGCGACCCGGGCAGGAAATGTGTTAAATGGCCCTCAAGCCTATGATTGCCATTGGATGTGTCAATCGCCTAGCGACGGGACGAGCCTGTTGAAAGGTTCAGATGCATCCATTGTTGGTTCACCGGGTCATGAGAACTGCTTTGTTTGTTAAGAGTGTTCCGTGGTTTTTACGGCCCGCAAACCGGTGACCTGCAAGTCCGCGTTGACCGATACGCCCCGGATGTGGCACGCACCGCTTGCGGATCTGCGGCAAGCGGTTCGGCATAGCCATGACGAGGGCATTGTGGTCCTTGTCGGCTTTCGCGGGTGTAGCTCAATGGCAGAGCAGAAGCTTCCCAAGCTTACGACGAGGGTTCGATTCCCTTCACCCGCTCCAAACCCCTGTTCGCCAACGTTCGTGAACGTCTAGACAAACCCCCAAAAACTGCCGTATTGTGCCACTAGCAGGCCGCTAGTGTCCAAAGGCGTTCGCCCAAAGCCACCCTTAGACGGGGGCCATTGTGGGGGCCAAGGATTGGGGGCCATTTCGAGTGGCCCCCAAGGTGGGGGCCAAATGGCGCGAAGGCGGCGGAAATCATGGCCCTTACTGATATTGCGGTTCGCAACGCGAAGCCTCGGCCCAAGCCATACAAGCTCGCTGATGCGCTGGGCCTGTTCGTGTTGGTCCAGCCGTCCGGCGGGAAGCTGTGGCGGCTCAAATACCGGGTCGAGGGGCGCGAGAAGAAGCTCGGCTTTGGCACCTATCCCGACGTGAGCCTCGCCGACGCCCGCAAGCGCCGCGACGATGCGCGCGAGCTGTTGGCCGCTGGCAAAGACCCCTCGCGCGAGAAGCAGCGCGACAAGGTGCGGGCGCGGATCGACGCGGGCAACACCTTCACCGCCCTCGCCGACGAATATTGCGCCAAGCGGCGCCGCGACGGGGCGAAGGCTTGGGCACCTGCCACGGCTAAGCGGTGCGAATACCTGCTGTCGCTGCTCGACGGGTCTATCGGGCGGCTGGCGATCAACGAGATTGAACCTGCCGACGTGCTGACCGCGCTCCGCCGGATCGAAGCCAAGGGCAATCTCGAAAGCGCCCGGCGCACGCTGCAACTGGCCAGCGCGGTGTTCCGCTATGCGGTGGCGACGGCGCGGCTCGCGTCCGACCCGACGCGCGATCTGCGCGGGGCGCTGACCGCCCCCACGGTGACCCATTACGGCGCTGTAACCGATGCCAGCCGGGTCGGCGAACTGCTGCGCGCCTTCGATGGCTACGAGGGCCAAGGCTTCACGAAAATGGCGTTGCAGCTGTCCCCGCATGTGTTCGTGCGCCCCGGCGAACTGCGCCATGCCGAGTGGAGCGAGATCGATCTGGACGCGGCGCTGTGGACCATCCCCGCCGAGAAAACCAAGGGCCGCAAGACCCATCGGGTCCCGTTGTCGCGCCAAGTGGTCGCCATGCTGCGCGAGGTGAACTCCTTCACCGGGCCGAGCGGCTACGTGTTCCCATCCGTCCGCACCCACACCCGCCCGATGAGCGAAAACACCATCAACGCCGGGCTGCGGCGGCTGGGCTACGCCAGCAACGAGATGACCGGCCACGGCTTCCGGGCGATGGCGTCAACGCTGCTCAACGAAAGCGGCAAGTGGCATGCCGACGCTATCGAGCGCGCTCTGGCGCACGGCGACAGCGACAAGGTGCGCGCGGCCTATCATCGAGGCGCGCACTGGCAAGAGAGGGTGGACATGGCGCAATGGTGGAGCGACTATCTCGACACCCTTCGAAAGGGAGCAGACGTCGTGCCGCTGCTGGATCGGCGGCGCGTTGAAATGAGCCGTTAGCTGCGGGAGCGGCGATACATTTCGAGGGCCAGCATCCTAAACTGACTGGTCGTTGCCTTTGGGATTTCGATTCGAACACGAAGATCAGTATCGCGAATCCGCTTCGCAGCGATCCGATCCGCGTGCTGCACGGCACGCTGGGCTGCCTTGCGCGCACGCTCGTCGGCAACGACTTCCGGAGACTCACGCCGCGAGTTTTCCGCCCGGCTGGTGTTGGCGGCGTCCCGCGCGCGTAGCATCCTCAAATAGAGCGCCCCAGCGCTGGAATCGCCAAGCAGTGACCTTACCGTGGCCTCGTCGAGCGCGTTTCCGATCCAGCGCAAAAGAAAGACCATCGCGTCGTAGCAGGTCGAAGGATAGATCGGGCGGAGGTCGAGCAAAAGCCTCTGTGCCGATCCCGGTGTAAGCGTGTTCTCATCGCCAGTGAACGCCAGCACCGCGCTGCGGAATGGCATTGCCCCACATGTCGAGCAAGGCCAGCGGGTGCACCACTCACGCTCCAAAAGTTCCTTGAGTGTAGATTTGCGCTGAGAAGTGACCCGGGAGGGGCATAAGTTTCCATTGAGATTTGACCCATGTTTGAACCCGCCCCTGGCTGACCGGTCGGGGGTATCAGGAGTGATCAACATGGATTTACTGAGCGTAATCCGGCGCTG
>JBBSKI010000003.1:0-69161 GCA_038256425.1 Sphingomonadales bacterium | reverse complement strand
TCGGCGTCGGTCGCGTCGCGCACCGGGTGATCGGCGTCGAGCAGATTGGGCGCGTCGATATATTGGCCGACGTTCTGGATCACCACATAGGGCGTGTTGCGCCAGCTTCCGACCGCGACATCGCCATAGGGCAGCGCGAAGCCATCGAGCGCGGTGCGATAGGCGCTGCGGATCACCTCGACCGTGGTGCGGGTGGCGGGATCGAGCGAAACGGTGTCCATCGCCTCAACCGTCGCCAGATCGGCGCGCAGCGTGGCGGCGATCGCCTGCTGGCCAGCCGCAGAACGGTCCTCCAGCTTGCCGCGCAGCGCGGCATAGGCGCCGGTATCGACGCCCTTGTTCGTCGCCAGCTCGGGCTGGTGGGCGAGTAAACGCCACGCGATGGCATCGAGCGAGGCGGCGAGGTTGGCCGGCGCGGCACCGGAAGCCAGGCTGCGGGCGCAGCCGGGCAGGAGCAGGGCGAGGCTCCCCGCACCCAGTGTTCCCAGTGCGTTACGGCGGTTGATCAGTGGTAAGAGATTGTTTTGCATGGCTTCACGCTGCTCGACTTCGCGCGCCCTGTCAATTTGAGGCGCTATCAATTTGACGCCCTGTCAATTTAACTGGGCCGCGTTATCCTGCCGACTCATCGGGGTTCGCGGGGGGGGCGACGATGGGCCTGAATATCACTGACGTGCTGGAGCGGGCGGCGTTGCTGGCGGACTTGCCGCCCAGCGCCCGCGAAGAATTGCGTTCCATCGCGCGGCCCTTTGCAGTGAGCGAGGGTGCGCTGCTGTTTCGCCAGGGCGATCCGCCCGGCGGGCTGTACCTGCTCGGCGAAGGCTCGCTCGAAATCGCCTCACGGATGCCGGGCGACGACACCTCGATGGTCAGCCGGATCGCCCCGGGCGAGGTGGTCGGCGAATTTGCGCTGCTCGATAACGGGCTGCGCTCGGCCAATGTCCGCGCGCTGGCTGACAGCACCGGTTTGTTTGTGCCCGCGCGCGCGTTTCTGGCGCTGCTGGGGGACGCGCGACCCGGCGCGGTCGGGGCGATCGATGCATTGCGCGGTCTGGTCGCGCGCCGCACCCGCGCCACGCTCGAACGGATCGTGGCGGGCGAACTGGCCGAAGCGAGCGAGTTGCGCGCCGCACCGCTCGCGGCATCGTCCAAGCCAGTGGACCTGACGTTCGACATGATCCGCAGCCTCGGCCGATTTGCCCGGCTCGACGATGCCGCCTGCGCCGCGCTGTGCGCCTGCGCGGCGGCTTCGCAGGTCGAGCGCGGCTCGGCGCTGTTTGCCGCAGGCAGTCCATCGGACGCAGCACTGTTTGTGATGCGCGGCGCGGTTCGGGCCGGAATCGAGCGTGCCAATAACGAACAGGCGGGACAGGTCGAACAGGTCGCGATTCACGGACCGGGAGAGTGGGCCGGGCTGGCGGCGATGATCGATGGCGGGTCACAGCCGCTCTCCGCTTCGGCCGCTGAGACATCGGTGGTTTTGCGGGTTCAGCGCAGCACGTTCGACGGCTGGCGGCGGGCCCCCGATGCGCTGGGGCAGGCTGTGCTGCGCGGCGTCGACCGTCAGCTCGTCCGTGATCAGCGTCGCGCCAATCGTCATCTCGGCCGCGCGGTCGCGCTCGAACGCTTCAATTCTTCCGGGGAGCATTAGCCGATGTGCCGCATCCTCAGCTATCTCG
Source organism: Sphingomonadales bacterium (assembly GCA_038256425.1). GTDB lineage: Bacteria > Pseudomonadota > Alphaproteobacteria > Sphingomonadales > Sphingomonadaceae > Novosphingobium. The sequence goes on along the minus strand of JBBSKI010000003.1, from coordinate 67,482 downwards.
GCACCCCGGTCCTGCTCGACCATCTGCTCTATGCGCCGGATTCGTCGCTGCTCAGCCAGGTCATCAGCGCGCAGATGCTCGACATGCTCAACCTCGCCGGGTTCGGGATGGCGGCGTGGGACCCCTCCAGCCATGAGCCGGAAAGCCCGTTCGTCTATCGCACCACCCAGGTCGGATTGTTCGACCGCAACGTGAAGCTGCTCGCCAGCAAGGTCGCCGCTCACGCGCTGCTCGCGCACATCCGCGGGGTCGCCTACAATTCCACGGTCCAGATCAACGAACAGAACGTCCACCCGTTCAAGTTCGACCGGGTGCCGCTGGCGATGGCGCACAACGGCGATCTGGCGGGCTTCCGCGAGATGCGGTTCGATCTGGTCCCGCATCTGCGCCCGGAATTTGCGCGCGCCATCCAGGGATCGACCGACAGCGAGTGGATCTATGCGCTGACCCTGTCGGCGCTCGCCGATCCCTATCGCATCGCCACGCCGGAGGAATTGCTCGCCGCGATCCGCCAGGCGATCGGCACGATCCGGGAGCTGCGGGCGCGCCACGGCATCGCGCGTTCATCCTCGGCCAACCTGATCTTCTGCGACGGGGTCAACCTCGTCGCCGTGCGCTATACCTTCGATTTCGGGAGGTTTGAACACCGCCAACTGCAGGGCACCACTGAATTCCTGTCGATGTGGTACACCTTCGGGCGCGACTATGGCCTGCATGACGAGGAGTGGAAACTGATCGGCGGGGCGGGATCGGGCGATTCGATGATCGTGGCTTCCGAACCGCTTACCCGCGATTTTTCGACCTGGATCGAGGTGCCGGAATATTCGGCGCTGATCGCCCGCCGCGACGGGACGCGCCGCCGCGCCGAAATTCACGCGCTGGAGGTATGAGCGTGATTGCATCGATCCCGGCGGCGGGCCACAAGCCGCGCGGAACGCGATTTAGCGGAGCGACAGAATGAGCATTTTCGACAGCATTCTGGGCCAGCTCGGCACCCCGGCCGACATCAAGAACCTTGCCGCCAAGGTCGGGATAGATCCGGCCATGGCCGAACAGGCGATCGGCGCGTTGGCGGCCGCGCATCCCGCGCCGGGTGACACTGTGGCGACTGCCGCCGCCAGGACCGGTCTGGATGCCGGCACGCTCGAGCAGATCGTTGGCCACATCGGCGGCGAGGGTGCGCTGGGACGGTTCGCGACGATGATCGGCGATCATCCCGATGCGCTGGCCAAAATATCCGGCTTTTTCGACAAGGATGGCGACGGCAATCCGTTGAACGATCTAGCCGGCTTTTTCGGGAAGCGCTGAGCGACCCGGCGTACCCAAATTTTAGTCGCGCAGCGCCGCAGGAACTTTCCCGCCGTTCTCTTCCAGCGCGCGCATCGTGGCCTTGTGCAGCCAGATGTTCATTTCGGCCGAGCCGTCGAGATCGCCGGTGTATCCCAGTTCGCGCGCCAGTTCCTTGCGGTTGTCGAGACTGGATTCGATCCCGAGCAGCTTCATCAGATCGACGATCGAGGTGCGCCAGTTGAGGTCCTTGCCCTGGGATAGTGCCGTCAGGTTTGCCTCGACATCGACCTGCGCCACTGGAGCCGCAGTTGCCGGGGCGGGGGTGGTTGCGGGTCTTGGCGCGGCTGGCGTAGTGGAAGCAGTCGGGTGCGGTTGCGCGGTCGGCCTGGTCTCAGCCTTGTGACCGAAGATGGCATCCTTGATCTTGCCGAAAATGCTCACGCCAATGCTCCTTGAAAGCCAGGCTTTCGATACGCGCGGTCGCCCGGCTTGTTCCCCCGCTTGGCGCAGGGGCGGCGAGGCGATAGGAGCCGACAATGCTTTCGACCGTTCTATCGCTGCTGATGCTCGCCATGCTGGTGCTGGCGGCAGGCGCGGCGTTCCTGTGGCGACGCGGCGAGCGCAAGCGGCCCGCGCTGATGGTGCTGCTGGCGCTGGTGGCGCTGGTCAACATCGCGATCTGGATCCTGCCGGACAAAAGCGGCAATGCGCCGCTGGATCAGGAACTGCGCTAGCGCAGTCCCGTCACTTGATCGGCGAATCCGGGGCCAGACGCATATCCAGATAATTATCGACCGAGTGCATCATGTCGTCGAGTTCGTGCTCGAAGAAATGGTTGGCGCGCGGGATTTCATCGTGGTGGATGGTGATGTGGCGCTGGGTCCGCAGCTTGTCGACCAGCTTTTGCACCGCGCTGGGCGTCACTACGGTATCGGCCGCAGCCTGGACGATGATCCCCGATGCCGGGCAGGGGGCGAGGAACGAGAAATCGTACATGTTGGCGGGCGGATTGATCGAAATGAAGCCGCGAATCTCGGGTCGGCGCATCAGCAGTTGCATCCCGATCAGCGCGCCGAAGCTGAACCCGCCGATCCAGGTGGTCTGCGCCTCGGGATGGATCGACTGGACCCAGTCGAGCGCCGAGGCCGCATCGGACAATTCACCGATCCCGTTATCGAAGCTGCCCTGGCTGCGGCCCACGCCGCGAAAGTTGAAGCGCAACGTCGCAAAACCGCGGTTTACGAAGGTCTTGTAGAGCGCCTGGACAACCCGGTCGTTCATCGTCCCGCCGCCCTGCGGGTGCGGGTGCAGGATCATAGCCACCGGCGCGCGGGCGCGCGAGGCGGGCTGGAAACGGCCTTCGAGACGGCCTTCGGGACCGGGGAAAATGACTGAGGGCATTGGCTACCTGACTGCGCCCGGGCCGGCTAAACGCGGGCGGGGCTGGGAATTGGAAGCTGGCGCTATATAGAAACCATACCTCCGAAAGCAACGTGAAGCTCAAGTGCCCGCTCCCGCACCGATATACCTCGATCATGCCGCAACCACCCCGCTCCGCCCCGAGGCGCGCGCGGCAATGCTCGACGGGTTCGCGATGTGGGCCAACCCATCGAGCCCGCATGGCGCGGGGCGCAAGGCGAGGGCGGCGCTGGAGGATGCGCGCGATCGGATCAAGGCAGCGCTCGGATGGGACGGCGAGGTGATCTTCACCAGCGGCGCGAGCGAGGCGCTTGCCCTGGGGATTGGGCAATCAGTTTTGCCGCTCGCGGCGGTCTCGGCGGTCGAGCATGAGGCCGTCCTGCGGCATGCGGGCACTGCCACGCGCCTGCCGGTCGACAGCTCGGGACTGGTCCGACCAGCGGATTGCGGCGTGCCGGGGCTCGTGGCGGTGCAGCAAGCGAACAGCGAAACCGGGGTGGTGCAACCGATCGAAGCGCTGGCAAGCGCCGCGCGCGATGCGGGCGGACTGCTGCTGGCCGACTGTGCCCAAGGTGCAGGCAAGCTGGCCCTGCCCGATGCCGACCTGATTGCGCTGTCGGCGCACAAGTTCGGCGGGCCGGTCGGGATCGGAGCGTTGTTGGTGCGCGACTGGGCGATGCTGGTGCCGACCGGTGGGCAGGAGCGCGGCTATCGCGGTGGGACCGAAAACCTCCCTGGCGTTCTGGGGATGGCGGCGGCGCTTGAGGCGGACCGGGACTGGCTGGCAACAACCCTGATGCTGCGTCACCGCATCGATTCCGCAATTACCGCGATGGGCGGCGAGCCGCTGGGCGAGGAAACTGCCCGCGTTCCCACCATTGCCGCCTACCGGATGCCCGGACGATCGGCCAACGCGCAGTTGATCCGGTTCGATGCCAAGGGGATCGCAGTCTCGGCGGGCAGCGCCTGCTCCTCGGGCTCACTCAGGACCAGCCACGTTATGGAAGCCATCGGTTATCCGCACGCGGCGGAGGTTATCCGGGTCAGCCTGGGGTACGAAACCACGGCCGAAGAGGTCGAGCGGTTTCTGGCCGTCTGGGCCGAGGTGGCGCGGTGATCTACCTCGACTATCAGGCCACCACGCCGCTGGCGCCCGAAGCGCGCGAAGCGATGCTGCGCTGGCTGGGCGACGATGGCTTTGCCAATCCCCACTCGTCCCACCGGCCCGGCCGCGCGGCGGCAGCGGCGGTGGAATTTGCGCGCGAACAGGTTGCCGGGCTGTTTCCGCCGGGTGGGCGCGTGGTGTTCACCAGCGGAGCGACCGAGGCGCTCAATCTCGCGCTGTTCGGCTGCGGCGCAAAGCGGCTGGCGGTTTCGGCGTTCGAGCACGCGGCGGTGCTCGACACCGCGCGATCGATCGATCCGGGGGTGGCGCTGCTCCCCGTCGATAGCGAGGGGCTGGTGGGACCCGATGCCCCGTTACCGCCCGGTGTTGGCTTGGTCGCGGTGATGCAGGTCAATAACGAGATCGGCACGATCCAGCCGGTCGAGGCGCTGGCCGAACGTGCCCATGCGGCCGGCGCGCTGTTTGTGTGCGATGCAGTTCAGGCGGCGGGCAAGCTCGCGTCGCCCCCAACTGCCGATATGATCGCGGTATCGGCGCATAAGCTTTACGGCCCCAAAGGCATCGGCGCCTTGTGGCTGCGCGACGGGTTGACGCTCGCCCCCCTCATGCACGGTGGCGGGCAGGAGCAGGGCCTGCGCTCGGGCACGCTGAGCCCTGCGCTGTGCGCCGGGTTCGGCGCGGCCGCCGCACTTGCGATAAGTTTGCGGGAAAGCGATGGACAACATGTGGACAAGCTGTGGAGATCCCTTCGCGCAAGCCTGCCCGGCTGGACGCTCAACGGCAGCGGGACGGCGCGATGGAAGGGCAATCTCAATTTGCGTTTGGACGGCCTTGATGTCGCCCGGCTGATGAGCGACTGCCGAAACATCGCGTTTTCGGCGGGTTCGGCCTGCGCCAGCGGTTCGGGCCGCCCCAGCCACGTTCTGCGCGCGTTGGGGCTCAGCAATGTTGAGGCCAGGTCTTCAATCCGGCTAGGTTTTGGGCGGTACTCGACCCTGGCCGAAATCGAGGCCGCCGCTGCGCAAATCCGCGATGCAGCCGAGGCCCAGGGTCTGTGAGCGCGATCACCGTCACTTTCGTTACCGAAAAAGGCGAGCGCGTTGCCGCCGCCGGTCAGCCGGGCGATCGTTTGCTCGAGACCGGCCAGAACGCCGGGATGCCGCTTGAGGGCACGTGCGAGGGGCAGATGGCCTGCTCGACATGCCACGTCGTCGTTGCGCCCGAATGGTTCGATCGGCTGCCCCCCGCCTGCGACGACGAGGAGGATATGCTCGACCTCGCCACCGGGGTTACCCGCACCAGCCGTCTATCGTGCCAGATCCGCCTCGACGATGCGCTCGACGGACTGGAAGTGCGCATTCCCGGCGAAAGCCGCGACATGCAGCGGGTTTGATCCAGGTCTTCGACGATCCCTGCCTTCTTACTCCGCTCGTCCTGAGCTTGTCGAAGGATTGCTTTTCTCTTCGTGCGGCAGCGCAATCGGCCCGAAGTGAAGAACAGTGCTTCGACAGGCTCAGCACGAGCGGTTTTGTGTTTTGATCCCGGGGGTCGTGATTTAGGGCTTCCCCAGCCGGTACCCTTCGCCCGGAACGGTTACGATTAAAGTCGGCAATTCGTGGTCGGCCTCCAGCTTGCGACGCAGCCCGCCAATCGCCATGCGGAGGTTGGGCATGGGTGCATCGGGCCACCAGATAGTGGTCAGCAGGTGGCGGTGTTCCAGCGTAGCCCCGCTCGCCTGCGCCAGTGCCGCCAGCAGCGCGAACTCCCGCCGGTTCAGCTTGGCCCGGATAGCCCCAACGGTCGCGGTCAGCGATTCGGGATCGAGCGAGATGGGCGAATCCTGCACAGTCGTCTGACTATCGCGTATTCGCGCGGCGCGAAACCTTGCGGGCGCGACTTGTCCTTGCGAGCATGACTGGGCCGGTTACAACGAACCGATGACCAAACTTGCCCTTGCCGCGTTGCCGCTGCTGTTCGCCACCCCCGCCGCCGCGCAGCCGTTGGCTCCGGTCGACGATTTGCGCGCGGCAATCGCCGCCGACATGCCCGGCCTCACCGCGATCTATCGCGATTTGCACGCGCATCCCGAACTCAGCTTTGCCGAGGTGCGCTCGGCCGCGATCATGGCCGCTGCGGCGCGCAAGGCGGGGTTCGAGGTCACCGAGAAAGTCGGCAGGACGGGGATCGTTGCGGTGATGAAAAATGGCCCCGGACCCACGGTGCTGATCCGCGCCGATATGGATGCGCTGCCGGTGGTCGAACAGACCGGGCTGGCCTTCGCCTCAAAAGTTCGCGCGACCCCGGCTTCGGGTGTCGAGACCGGGGTGATGCACGCCTGTGGCCACGATACACACATGACCGCGTGGATCGAAACCGCGCGGCTGCTCGCGGCGCGCAATGGGCAGTGGTCGGGCACGTTGGTGATGATCGGCCAGCCTGCCGAGGAGACCGGACAGGGCGCGGAGGCGATGCTGAAAGATGGGCTTTATACCCGCTTTCCCAAGCCGGATTTCGCACTCGCTTTTCACAATATGAGTGCGGTTCCTGCCGGGACGATCGCCTATGCCTCCGGCCCGGCGATGGCCAATGTCGACAGCATCGATATCGAAGTGCGCGGGGTCGGCGGGCACGGTGCCGCGCCGCACACCACCAAGGACCCGGTCGTGCTCGCCGCCGCGATTGTGATGCGGTTGCAGACGCTGGTCAGCCGCGAGAACAATCCGCTCGATCCGGCGGTGGTGACCGTGGGGAGCTTTCACGCGGGCTCCAAATACAACATCATTTCGGACAGCGCGAAGCTCCAGCTGACTGTCCGCAGCTTCAGCGACGCGCAGCGCCAGCGGCTGCTGGACGGGATCAAGCGGGTGGTGGCGGGCGAGGCGATGGCCTCGGGTATCCCCGAAGCGCTGACGCCCAGGATTGCGATGGGCGAGGGGTTCACGCCCGCGCTGATCAATGAGCCGGGCTTTGCCGAACGGGTGGTTGCGCCGTTGCGCGTGCGGTTCGGCGAGGATCGAGTGGTTTTGCTGCCGCCGATCATGGCGGGTGAGGACTTCTCGCGGTTTCGCCGCGCCGATCCCGAACGCATTCAGTCGCTGATGTTGTGGGTCGGCGGCGAGGACCCGGCCACGATTGCCGCCGCGCGTCGAGACGATACCGTCCTGCCATCGCTGCACAGTCCATTCTGGGCGCCCGATGCGGAAAAGGTGATCGCTGCTGCGGCCGAAGCGCTGACGAGTTCGGCGATGCGGCTGATGCCCAAGGGCTAGACAGGGTCTAATCGCTCAGCTGGTGACGGCCGCGCGCCGATGGCGCCGGTTCGTTACATCTATCGCGAGTGCTTTGCCTGATTATCGAAGATACCAGGCTTGGGCCTGATCGTGATCGCCAACGGTGCGAAGCAGTCGAGCGCGGCGCGCACCATGCGGCTGCGCTCGCACTGGTCGGTATCGATGATCCGAGACAAGTTCATATCTTGCGATCCCTTCGCCGCCCCACTGAATTCGGGCCGGTGACAGTGTTGGCCGTGCCTGTGTATTAGCCACAATCGTTTAACGCTCTACGAGCCGTTATGGTTGCAAATGTATTGAGCGACGCAAAAATCCAGGGACTATTCAAACTCAGAAAGTCGACGACCGCCGGGGCGTCACTTCCCCGGCGGTCGTAGTCTCCTCCCCAGGAGACGGCTGTGGCGGAAATCACACCTTGGCCAGGTTACCCGATCCGGCCCGCGGCAGGATTTGGTTCCCCTTGAGGCACTTACGCCGCGAACTGGTTCATCGTGTTGTGTGCGCCGCCCGCCTTGAGCGCGGCCTCGCCAGCGAAATATTCCTTGTGATCGTCGCCGATGTCGCTGCCGCTCATGTTCTGGTGACGGACGCAGGCGATGCCTTGGCGGATCTCCTCACGCTGGACGTTTTTGACATAGCCCAGCATCCCCGCCGCACCGAAATACTCGCGCGCCAGATTGTCGGTGCTGAGCGCGGCGGTGTGATAGGTCGGCAGGGTGATCAGGTGATGGAAGATGCCTGCGCGCGCAGCGGATTCGCGCTGGAAGGTGCGAATGCGTTCGTCAGCCTCTGCGGCGAGCTGCTCCTGATCGTAGTCCGCGCTCATGAGGTTCGCGCGATCATAGGCCGAAACGTCCTTGCCCGCAGCAGACCAGGCATCATAAACCTGTTGGCGGAAGTTGAGCGTCCAGTTGAAGCTGGGCGAATTGTTGTAGGCCAGCTTCGCGTTGGGCACCACTTCGCGGATGCGATCGACCATGCCCGCGATCTGTTCGATGTGCGGCTTCTCAGTTTCGATCCAGATCAGGTCCGCGCCGTTCTGCAGCGACGTGATGCAATCGAGCACGCAGCGGTCCTCACCGGTACCGGAGCGGAACTGATAGAGGTTTGACGGCAAACGCTTCGGCCGCATCAGCTTGCCGTCGCGGTTGATGATGACGTCGCCATTGCGCCCAAGGCCATTGGCGGTGGCGGGATCGATCTCCTCGCAATCGAGGAAACTGTTGTAGAGATCGCCGATGTCGCCCGGCTCCTTGGACACCGCGATCTGCTTGGTCAGCCCGGCGCCCAGGCTGTCGGTGCGCGCCACCACGATCCCGTCGTCGATCCCAAGTTCGAGGAAGGCATAGCGGCAGGCGCGGATCTTGGCGTTGAAATCCTCGTGCGGCACGGTGACCTTGCCGTCCTGGTGGCCGCACTGCTTTTCATCGGAAACCTGGTTTTCGATCTGCAGCGCGCAGGCTCCGGCTTCGATCATCTTCTTGGCGAGCAGATAGGTCGCCTCGGCATTGCCGAAGCCCGCGTCGATATCGGCGATGATCGGGACCACGTGGGTTTCGTGGTTGTCGATGGCCTGTTGCAGACGCGCCGCTTCGACCTCGTTCCCGGCATCGCGGGCGTGGTCGAGATCGCGGAACAACTGGCTAAGCTCACGTGCGTCGGCCTGGCGCAGAAAGGTATAGATTTCTTCGATCAGCGCGGGGACGCTGGTTTTCTCGTGCATCGACTGATCGGGCAGCGGACCGAAATCGCTGCGGAGCGCGGCGATCATCCAGCCCGAAAGATAGATGTAGCGGCCCTTGGTGGTGCCAAAGTGCTTCTTGATCGAAATGATCTTCTGCTGCGCGATGAAGCCGTGCCAGCAGCCGAGCGACTGGGTGTAGGCAGCCGGGTCGGCGTCATAGGCGGCCATGTCCTGGCGCATGATCCCGGCGGTGTAGCGCGCGATGTCGATACCGGTGCGAAAGCGGTTCTGCGCGCGCATCCGGGCGACCGATTCGGCACTGATACCATCCCACGTGCCTTGATGGCTTTGGATCAGCGTATCGGTCTGGGCGATGTCGGCGGAATAGGTCATGGTTCGGGCCTTCGTGGAGTGCTGTTGCGACGGCGGTAGCGTCGCGGAGCGCGCAAGTGGTAATACAAATTACAGAATTATCTGTGATAGTGCAGCCAAATGGGATATTTCACCTGTAAATCTGTGTGGATGTTTACATGCCCGACCACGATACTCCACGAGCACCGACGCCCCAGTCGCTTTACGGGGGCCCCAATGTCCGCCGGATCCGCCGGCGCGAAGGGCTTACCCAGGCCGCGATGGCTGCGCGGCTGGGAATCTCGGCAAGCTATCTCAACCTGATCGAGCGCAACCAGCGTCCGCTGTCGGCGCGATTGCTGCTCAGCCTTGCCGAAGGGTTCGATCTCGACCCGCGCAGCCTGCGGCAGGACGAGGCAACCGGCGGGGTCGAGGGATTGCGTCGCCGTTTGTCCGACGCGCGCTTCGCCGACCTGGAGATTGACCGCGACGAGGTAGTGGAATGGCTGAATGCCGCGCCGCGCGCCGCGGCGGCTTTCGCCCGGCTATACGATGCTGGGGGCAGCGCGGCACCCGGCAGCGCGCCGGACCCGACCTTGCTGGCGCGGCGCGAGATCGAGCGCTGGCGCAATCACTTCGCCGATCTAGATGCCGCGGCCGAGGCGCTTGCCGACGAGCTGCGCTTGTCGGCGGGCGATATTGGCGCGGCCATGGCCGAGCGGCTGCGCCAGCGCCACCAGCTCAGCCTCCGGATCCTGCCGACCGAAGTGATGCCCGAGCACTTGCGGCGGCTCGACCTGCACGCGCGCCAGCTCCAGCTGAGCGAGATGCTCGATCCCGCCAGCCGCAATTTCCACATCGCGATCCAGCTCGCCAGCCTCGAGCAGCGCGATGCCGTGCGCGCCCTGTCCGAGGGGGCGGGATTCACCGATCGCGCCGCCGAACGTCTGTTCCAGCGCCATCTGACGGCCTATTTCGCCGCGGCCCTGATCATGCCCTACGATCGCTTCGTGCGGGCCTGCGAGGCGACCGGATACGATCTGCCCGTGCTCCAGCGCCGCTTCGGAGTGGGCTTCGAGCAGCTTGCCCACCGCCTGACCACGCTCCAGCGGGTCGGCCAACGGGGGCTACCGTTCTTCATGCTGCGGGTCGATCGCGCGGGTCAGGTGTCCAAGCGGTTTGCCGGTGCAAGCGGCGCTCTGGTGCTGGAAAGCGAGGCGACTTGCCCGCTCTGGCCGCTCCACGCCGCGTTCGAACGCGCCGGGCGGATCACCGCCGATACGGTCGCGCTCGAGGACGGCTCGCGCTGGTTCACGCTGGCCCGTACGGTTCAGGGAAGCGGAGCGGGCGGGCAGGGGGCGGGAGGAAGTGCCAATGACGGCGGCGTGGGGCAACAGGCCGATTTCGTCGTCGCCGTGGGGCTCGACGCGGGACTTGCCGGGCAATTGGCTGCGGCGCGCGGGCGCTCGCTGCGCGCGGAGGATGCAATCCCGATCGGGCCGGGCTGCGCCCGGTGCCGCCGTCCCGATTGCATGCAGCGCTCGCTCCCACCGCGCGGTGCCAGCCTGCGTTTCGATGAGCGCGCGCGCGGCCTGACGCCGTTCGAGTTCGCAGCCACCTGAGGCAGGTGCCGCTCGCCGCGGAACCGCGGGCGCTCCGTGGCGTTTTAGCGCTTATAATGTCTTGAAGGGGAACTCGCATGGCCATCGAAGAACGCATCGTCGAAGTCGAAACGCCTACGGGCAACACACATACGACGCACACCGTGGTCGATCGCGAGCCGCGCAGCGGTGGCGGCATGGGCGTGATGATCGGTATCCTGCTCCTGGTCGCCCTGGCAGTCGGCGGATATTTCCTGATGCAGGGCACCAATGCCTCGACCAGTAAGGACAACGCTATTGCCGCCGCGGCCGATGATGTCGGCACTGCCGCGGAAAAGGTTGGCGATGCGGCCCAGGATGCCGCCAAGAAGATAGGTAACTAGCAGCCGAAGATGGTCGAAAACGATTAACCCTCGGCTGTAAAATTAACCGACACTTTACCCCCCGGGCCTAGACCGGGGGTGATGATCCGCCTGTTCAAACATTATATACCTCACGCGGTGCTGTTGCTCGGCTTGGCGGATTTCGCCCTGCTGATGACGGCAGGCGAACTGGGCTGGCTGTTCCGCGCCAGCCAGATCGACATTGATCCCGGCACTATCTCGATGCGCTGGCCGCAATTGTTAAGCTTTGCGATTTTGCTTGAGATGTCGATGATCGCGGTGGGGGTTTATGGCCCCGAAGCTCTGCGATCGATGCGCTATGCGGCCGCGCGGTTGCTGGTGGCGGTGAGCCTGGGGATCATCGCGCTGTCGGTGGTGTACTTTCTGCTGCCCGGCAAGACGCTGTGGCGTTCGAACCTGTTTTACGCGATGTTCATCGCGCTCGCGTTGCTGTTCGCCAACCGGTTGTTTCTCGGTGGCTTTTTGGGTGCGGCAGCGTTCCGCCGACGGGTGCTGGTGCTGGGTGCGGGAGACCGCGCGCAACGCCTTCGCAAACTGGGCGAGCGGCCCGAAAGCGGTTTCGTCATCGTCGGCTATGTCGGCATGAGTGATAGCCGCCCGGTGGTCGAAGAGGCGATCCCCCGTTCGGCGCTGCACAATCTGACCCGCCATGTCGAGAATCTGGGGGTCAGCGAGGTCGTGCTGGCGCTGGAGGAAAGGCGCAATGCGCTGCCGCTCAAGGATCTGTTGCGGATCAAGACCGCCGGGGTCCACGTCAACGATTTCTCTACGTTCGTTGAGCGCGAGACCGGGCGGGTCGATCTCGATACCGTCAACCCCAGCTGGCTGATCTTTTCGGACGGGTTTTCGTCGGGCCGGATGGTCTCGAGCGCCGCCAAGCGCATGTTCGACATCGTCGCCAGCCTGCTGTTGCTGTTCTTCACCCTGCCGGTAATCGCGCTGTTCGCGGCGCTGGTGAAATTCGACAGCAAGGGCCCGGCATTCTACCGCCAGACCCGCGTCGGCCTTTACGGGCAGAACTTCGACCTAATCAAACTGCGCTCGATGCACTCCGATGCCGAAGCGGATGGCAAGGCGGTGTTCGCCGCAAGCAACGATCCGCGCATCACCGCCATCGGACGGTTCATCCGCAAGCTGCGGATCGACGAACTGCCGCAGGCGTGGAGCGTACTCAAGGGTCAGATGTCGTTCGTCGGCCCGCGCCCCGAACGCCCGGAATTCGTCGCCGACCTCGAGGACAAACTCGATTACTACGCCGAGCGTCACATGGTGAAGCCGGGCATCACCGGCTGGGCGCAAATCAATTATCCTTACGGTGCCAATCTCGAAGATTCGCGTCACAAGCTGGAATACGATCTCTATTACGCCAAGAACTACACCCCGTTCCTCGACCTTCTGATCCTGCTCCAGACGCTGCGCGTGGTGCTGTGGCACGAGGGTGCCCGCTGATGCCCGGGACGGACTGATGGTGGCCGCAGGCGATTGGGCCGTGGTCGGATACGGCTCGTTCCTGGCCGGGGCTTTCGCCTGCGCGGTGCTTGGTGTCTGGCGTTACCGGGACGGAGCGAGGCCCGAGCGTGAGGCCGGGCTGGCTGCGCTTGCGGCGACCGCGCTGTGGTGCCTGCTCGCGGCAACGGTGGGATCGGAAAGCCTTGTCGCGACCCTTGGCGAATCGGTCAGAAACCTCGCCTGGCTGTTTTTCGTCTATCGCCTGTTCGCTCTGGAGACGCCTGGCGAATCACTCGGGAAACTGCGCCCGTTGTTTGCAGCGTTGGCCTTTGTCGGCCTGCTCCATCCGGGCCTGTATCTGCTTGGTGGACCAGTCCTCGCGGGCAATGGCGCCCATGCGCTGATCTTTCATCTCGCGGTCATGTTCCGCGTTCTGTTTGCGACCGGTGCGCTGGTTCTGTTGCACAATCTCTACGCTGGATCCGGCTCGACCGGGGGGCGTCGCTGGTCTGCCGTGGCGCTCGCCGCGATGTGGATCTACGATCTCAATTTCTACACCGTGGCCTACCTGATCGACGCGCAACCAGAGGGTCTTGGCGCACTTCGCGGAGCCGTTACCGCGCTGACCATGTTGGTGCTGGCGGTATCGGGATCGCCCCGCGCCGACCGGCCGCTGCGACCGTCGCGCGCGGTGGCGTTCCAGTCCTTCTCGCTGCTGGTGATCGGGGTCTATCTCGTGACGATGGTCGCGGCGGCGCAGTCGCTTGCTCTGTTCGGAGACGAACTGGCCCCACTGGCCCAGATCGGATTTGTCATCGCCTCATCGGTGTTGGCGCTGGTGGTCCTGCCATCGGGCCGGCTGCGCGGCTGGATGAAAGTCACGATCGCGAAGCACTTCTTCCAGCACCGATACGACTATCGCGCCGAATGGCTGCGCTTCACCCAGACAATTGGACGGGGTCCGGTGAGTGGCGAGGGGGCGGGCGCACCGTTGGAGGAACGGGTCATCCAGGCGGTCGCGGACATTACCGACAGCCCCGCCGGGCTGCTGCTGATGCCCGGCGAACATGGCGAGTTGACGCTGGCCGCGCGCTGGCGCTGGCGCACCGCCGAAGTGCCCGCCGAAGCGATGGGGCCCCAAGCGCGCGCGTTCTTCGAGCGCGACGGCTACATTGTGGCGCTCGACTGGCTGCGCACGGACGCATCGGGAGGGGGGGCACAGGATCAGGGATCAGACGCGATCCCGGAGTGGATGCTCACCGAAGAACGCGCCTGGGCGCTGGTCCCGCTGCTCCACTTCGAGCGGCTGGTCGGGGCTTTGGTGCTGGCGCGACCCGCACAGGAGCGTCAGCTGGACTGGGAAGATTTCGATCTGCTGCGCGTGGTCGGACGCCAGCTCGCCAGCTATCTGGCCGAACACGCCGGGCAGGAAGCCCTGCTCGATGCCAACCGGTTCGACGAATTCAATCGTCGCATCGCCTTTGTGATGCACGACATCAAGAACCTTGCCAGCCAGCTTGCTCTGGTGGGCCGTAACGCCGAGCGCCACGGCGAGAACCCCGAGTTTCGCGCCGACATGCTGGTGACAGTCCGCAATTCGGCGGACAAGCTCAACGCGCTGCTGGCGCGGCTGTCGCGCTATGGCGGCGGCGCGCTCGACCGACTCGAGCCGATCGATCCCGGCGCGATCGCCCAGGGGATCGTGGCATCCCGGGCTGGGCAGCATCCGGTGGAACTGATCGAGCGACAGGATTGCCGCGCCATCGGCAACCGCGAAACGCTCGAGCAGGTGCTGACCCATCTCGTCCAGAATGCAATCGACGCCAGCCCACCCGATCGTCCGGTCCTGCTGCGGGTTTCGACCACCGGGCTCCACTGCGCGATCGAAGTGACCGACAACGGTTCCGGTATGAGTGCCGATTTCGTCCGCAACCGCCTGTTCAAGCCGTTCGTTTCGACCAAGCCGGGCGGGTTCGGAATCGGCGCATTCGAAGCGCGTGAGCTTGTCCGCGCGATGCAGGGACGGCTCGATGTGGAATCGCGCGAAGGGCTGGGCAGCCGCTTCACGGTGCGTCTGCCGATTTCCGCCAGTGTCGGGCTCTATCGCCCGCGCACCAAGACGAACTCCGTTGCCGGTGCCGATCCGGAACGGCCGCACGAAGAGCCGGATCGATCACAAGAAGGGAAGGCGGCGTAATGGCCGACATGATGACCAAGGTTTTGCCAAGGCTGCTAATCGTCGAGGACGATCCCGGCCTCCAGGCGCAACTCAAGTGGGCTTACGAGGATTTCGCGGTGACCATCGTGGGTGACCGGGCGAGCGCGCTGGCTGCGTTGCGGGCCGAGGAGCCCGCCGTCGTCACGCTCGATCTTGGCCTGCCGCCCGACGCCGACGGCACCGCCGAGGGCTTTGCGGTGCTCGATGCGATCATGGCGCTCAAGCCCGATACCAAGGTGATCGTCGCTTCGGGTCACGGCGCGCGCGAATCTGCGCTGACCGCAATTGCCAAGGGCGCTTACGACTTCTGCCAGAAGCCGGTCGACATCGAGGCGCTCGGGCTGATCGTGCGGCGCGCGTTGCATCTGCACCGGATCGAGGCGGAGAACCGCGCGCTGGCCAGCAAGAGTGGGGCGGAGAACCGTGTACTGGGCGGGCTGATAACCGCTGCGCCCGAAATGGTCCGGGTCGCCCGCACGATCGAGCGGGTCGCCAACGCGCAGGTTTCGGTGATGCTGCTGGGCGCCAGCGGCACCGGCAAGGAACTGCTCGCCAAGGGGCTGCACGACGCGAGCAACCGCGCCAAAGGCAATTTCGTCGCGATCAATTGCGCCGCGATCCCTGAGAACCTGCTCGAAAGCGAACTGTTCGGGCATGAGAAGGGCGCCTTTACCGGCGCGGTCAAGACCACCGAGGGCAAGATCGAACTGGCCGACGGCGGCACGTTGTTTCTTGATGAAGTTGGCGACATTCCGCTCCAGCTGCAGGTCAAGCTGCTGCGATTTCTGCAGGAGCGCACGATCGAGCGGATCGGCGGGCGGCGTTCGATCGCGGTCGACACCCGGATCGTCTGCGCCACCCACCAGGATCTCGAAGCGATGATCGCCGCAGGCCGCTTCCGCGAGGACCTGTTCTATCGCCTCGCCGAAATCGTGGTGAAAATTCCCAGCCTGGTCGAGCGGCCCGGCGACGCAACCCTGCTCGCCAAGGTGTTTCTCAGCCGCTTTGCGCGTGAGATGAACCCGGCAGTCAAGGGCCTGGCCCCCGATGCGCTGGCTGCCATCGACGCCTGGGCCTGGCCGGGCAACGTTCGCGAGCTGGAAAACCGGGTCAAGCGGGCGGTCATCATGGCCGATGGCAAGCTCGTCGGTGCGGGCGATCTCGATCTGGTCTCGCCCGATGAATCCGGCGATGCTCCGCTCAACCTCAAGTCGGCGCGTGAACATGCCGATCGCCGGGTGATCCGTCATGCGCTGGCGCGCAGCGAAGGCAACATCTCCAACACCGCGCGGCTACTGGGGATCAGCCGCCCGACGCTCTATGACCTGCTCAAGCAGTATGACCTGCACGCATAGGTGGACCCTGACGTTAGGGCTGTCGCTGGCGCTGATGGCCGGCAGCGCCGTTGCGGCGGGTGGCGAGGCCGCGCTCGACCGCGCCCGCGCGGCACTGGCGATCCGCGACGGGATCGCCGCCGAGGCGCGACTGCGCGAAGCATCGAAAGCGGGCGCTCCGGCGGACGGGGTGCGCGCTCTGATGGGCGAAGCGCTGCTGGCGCAAGGCGACCTTGTCCATGCGCGCGAGTGGCTGGAGGGCGGGCGTTTTCGGCTTCCAGCGCGGCCCATGGGTTTCGCATGCTGGGCCGGCTGGAACTGCGCGAGCGCAACCTGCCCGCCGCAGGTCGCGCCTTCGACCGGGCATTGGCGACCGCCCCACGCGACGCGCAGCTGTGGGCCGACATCGGCCGTCTGCGCTTTGCCGGGGGCGAACAGCGCGAGGCGATCGAGGCGGCCGACCATGCGCTGGCGCTGGCCCCGCAGGAGCCCTCCGCGCTGGCCTTGCGCGCCATCCTGATCCGCTCGCAATATGGCTTCACCGCTTCGCTGCCGTGGTTCGAGGCGGCGCTGGCCAAGGCTCCGGACGATCCCGCGCTGCTGGGCGAATATGCTGCGACGCTGGGTGACA
Source organism: Sphingomonadales bacterium (assembly GCA_038256425.1). Lineage (GTDB taxonomy): Bacteria > Pseudomonadota > Alphaproteobacteria > Sphingomonadales > Sphingomonadaceae > Novosphingobium. The sequence goes on along the minus strand of JBBSKI010000003.1, from coordinate 50,685 downwards.
TGGGCCGCGCCGGGGCGATGCTTGCTGCGGTCCGGCGGCTGCACAAGGTCGCGCCGAACGACCCGCAAGTCTATTACCTGCAAGCGGTGCTGGCCGCGCGGGCCGGGAACGATCAGCTTGGCCGGCGCATCCTCTATCGCAACAAGCAGACGATGCGCGACGTGCCCGGCGCATTCCTGCTCGCCGGGGTGCTCGAACTGCGCGCGGGCAACCGCGAGGTCGCGGTTACGCAGTTCGACCGGCTGCTGCGGCTCCAGCCCGATAATGTTCACGCCCGCCAGCTGCTCGCCAGCGTGCTGGCTGCAAGTGGCGACGCGGCGGGGGTTGTCGCGCGATTCGAAGGCCTGGCGCAACGCGCGGACGCCTCGCCCTATCTGCTGACAATCGTAGCGCGCAGTTTCGAGGATTTGGGCCAGCGGGACCGGGCGATAGCGCTGCTGGCCCGTGCCGCGCAGCCATCGCGCGGCGGTGCAGTGGCGCTGCCTGTCGAAGTGCCGATCGGGGTGTTGGCGCTGCGCCACGCCGATGCGCCGGGTCGTGCCGACACTACCGTGCCGTGGGTCCGCGCGCTGCTGCGCGACGGTCGTTTGGGAGAGGCGCTGGCCGCGGCGGTGACCCTGCGCGATGCCAACCCCGGTGCGCCCGACGCACACCTGATGTTGGGCGACGTGGCGCTGGCTGCCGGCCGCGCCCCGCTCGCCCTGCAAGCCTATCAGGCAGCGGCGCGGATCCGCTTTGGCGAGGCCGAGGCGACCCGACTCGATGCCGCGCTGCGCGCGCTGGGCCGCGAACGCGAGGCCAACTCCGTGCTGCTCGCGCAGGCGCTGCAAAATCCCAACGCGCTGGTTGCGGCGCGGATGCTGGCCACTGCCGAGGGCCGCGCGCGGCGCTGGGCGCAGAGCGGCGACCTGCTCGCCTGGCTCGGCACCCGCAGCGGCTGGCGCGACCCGGTGCTCCTGGCCGATCTCGCTTTCGTTCGACTGCAGGAAGGCGAGGAAGCGGAAGCACGCCGTCTGGCCGCACAAGCATTCGCCCTGGCCCCCGCCAACCCCAGCACTGGCCAGATCCGCACCATGAGCCTGGCTGCCGCGCGCTGATCTCTCGACAGGTTGCACGTTGCCCGGCAAGGCGCACCGGCGACAAGCGGAGGAAGCATACCATGGCAGGCGTACTCGACGGAATCACGGTGCTCGAATTCGCCGGGATCGGCCCTGCGCCCTTCGCCGCGATGATGCTGGCCGATCATGGCGCGCGGGTCATCCGCATCGAGCGGCCCGGCGCAACCGGGCGGTATGGCGACGGCGGCAACCGCGACATCCTCAACCGTTCGCGCGAACGGATCGCTCTCGACATGAAGGACCCGGCGGCGATCGCGCAGATCCGCGATATGGTTCGAGGCGCCGATGCGATCGTCGAAGGCTTTCGTCCCGGGGTGATGGAGCGGCTTGGCCTCGGCCCCGAGGTGCTGCTGGCCGACAATCCGAAGCTGGTGTTCGGGCGGATGACCGGGTGGGGTCAGGACGGGCCCAAGGCACCGTTGGCCGGGCACGACATCAATTATATCGCGCTGTCGGGCGCGCTCCATTCCTATGGCCGCGCAGGCGAAAAGCCGACCCCGCCGGTCAACGCGGTGGGCGATTTCGGCGGCGGCGGGATGATGCTGGCGTTCGGCGTGGTCGCCGCGCTGCTCTCGGTCAGGACCACCGGCACGGGCCAGGTGGTCGATTGCGCGATGGTCGATGGCGCGGCGATCCTCTCGGCCATGACGTACAGCTTCCTCGGCAACGGGATGTGGAACGACGAGCGCGGGACCAACATGCTCGATACCGGCGCGCATTTTTACGACACCTACGAGACTTCGGACGGCAAATGGATCTCGCTCGGGTCGATCGAGCCGCAGTTCTACGCGCTGCTGCTGGATCGGGCCGGGCTGAAGGACGATCCCGGCTTCCTCGCGCAGCACGACCGGGCGAACTGGGGCGCGCTGAAGGATCGACTGACCGCGCTGTTCCTGACCAGGACCCGCGACGAATGGTGCGCGCTGATGGAAGACAGCGACATCTGCTTCGCGCCGGTGCTGTCTCTGCGCGAGGCCCCGCTGCATCCGCACAACGCCGCGCGCGGTACTTTCGTTGACGAGGGTGGGATGGTCCAGCCTGCACCGGCTCCGCGTTTTTCCGCCACTCCGGCGCCGCCGGTCAGCCTTGCGGGGCGCTAATTTGCCCTTGAGTGCCTTGGGCCGCATCGATCCGATGGTGCGGCTGTTGCTGGCCGCCATGGTGCTCGCCGTGGTCTTGCCAGTAAGCGGCGCGGCGATCGGCTTCGCGCAGTTCGTGGCCAATGCGGCTGTGTTCATCCTGTTCCTGCTCAACGGGCTGCGGCTGCCGCGCGGTGAGGTGTTGGCTGGCCTTGGCAATCACCGTCTGCTGATCCCGCTGGTGTTGTGGAGTTATGGCGCGATGGCGCTGGCTGGCTGGGCGGTGTGGCAGGGCGGCGCGGGAATTCTGCCGCCGCTGCTGGGGCTGGGCTTCGTGTTCCTTGGCGTGCTGCCTTCGACAGTTCAGTCGGCGACCGCCTATTCCTCCCTGGCGGGGGGCAACGTGGCGAGTTCGGTGGTGGCCGCCGCAATGCTCAACCTGCTCGGGGTGTTCATTACCGCGCCGCTGTTTTCGGCGCTCGCGGGATCGGCCCAGGCCGGGTTCGATGGCGCGGCGCTGCTCAAAGTGGTGGTAATCCTGCTCGTGCCATTCCTGCTCGGGCAAGCGCTGCAGAAATGGTTCGCCGGCTGGGTCGCCGCGCACCGCCCGCTGGTGACGGTGATGGACCGCAGTTCGATCGCCATCGCGGTCTATGTCGCATTCTCCGGCGCGGTGGTGGGGGGCATCGGCACGCGGATCGACGCAGCCGGCTGGGCGGGACTGCTGGTGTTCGTGGGGCTTCTGCTGGTCTTCGCGCACGGCGGGGCCTGGTTGCTGGCCAAGGCGCTGCGCCTGTCGCATGGCGAGCGGATCGCCTTTCTGTTCGCGGGCGCGCAGAAAAGCATCGCGATGGGAGCCCCGCTCGCCACCGTCCTGTTCGCGCCCGACGTGGCCGGGATCGTGCTGCTGCCGATCCTGATCTATCACTTGCTGCAACTTGTGCTGGCCGCGCCATTGGCGGCGCGACTTGCCAAAACCGCCTGACCTGTTTCGGCTGGCCAGTTATTTCGGCTGGTAGGTCTGCTCGATCCCCGGAAAGCTCCGCTCGCGCACTTCGGCGGCATACTTCGCCGCCGCGGCGCCGATCGTCTCGGCGAGGTTTTCATAAATCTTCACGAACCGCGGCACGCGTTCGAACATGCCGAGCATGTCATCGATGACCAGAACCTGGCCGTCGCAGCGGGCCGATCCCCCGATGCCGATGGTCGGGATTTGCAGGGTCTCGGTCAGGGCGATGGCAATCGGCTCGACCACCCCCTCGATCACCACCGCGAATGCTCCGGCAGCTTCGACCGCCTGGCCATCGGCGATGATCTTTTCGTGCTCCTGCTGGGTGCGGCCACGCGCGTTGTATCCACCCAGCACATTGACCGCTTGCGGGGTCAGTCCGACATGGGCCATCACCGGGATGCCACGCGAGACCAGGAACGCAATCGTTTCGGCCATTGCCACGCCACCCTCCAGCTTGACCGCCGCGCACCCTGTTTCCGCCATGATCCGGCTGGCGGCGGCGAACGCCTGTTGCGGCGATGCCTCATAGGTCCCGAACGGCATGTCGACGACCACGACGCTATGATAGCTGCCGCGCACCACGGCCGCCCCATGCGCGCACATCATGTCCAGCGTGACCTGAAGCGAGGAGGGCAGCCCGTAGATCACCTGGCCGAGCGAATCTCCGACGAGCAGGATATCGCAGTGCGGATCGAGCAGTTGTGCCATCCGCGCGGTGTAGGCGGTCAGCATCACCAGCGGCTGCTCGGTCTTTCCCTTTGACTTGCGCTGCAGAATCGCGGGCACGGTCAGCCGCCGCATCGGTGCGGGCGTGGGATGGGCGCGACTGGTCGCGGTGTCGATCTGAAAGGTCGTGGACATGCCTCACGCTCTAGCGACTCACGCTCCTAGGCGAAAGGTGGGGGAAAAACGGCTTGCGCCGCTGTGCCTTGCCGCTAGCTTCGTCACATACGACAAGTTTCCAGCGCAACCGCAAGAGCGGCGCGCGGTCAGGGTTTTAGGGGAATTGCATGTTCGGTCGCGTCAAGTCGCTAGACGCCATTCTTGCTTCGGCGGAGCGTAAATCGCTCCCCCGCACGCTCGGCTGGTTCCAGCTCACCCTGTTCGGGATCGGCTGTGTCATCGGCACCGGGATCTTCGTGCTGACCGCTGCGGGGGCCCAGAAGGCTGGCCCCGGGCTGATGCTCGCTTTCGCCATCGCCGGTGCCATCTGCATCGTTGCGGCGCTGTGCTACGCCGAAATCGCGGCGATGATCCCGGTCGCGGGCTCAGCCTACACCTATACCTACGCGACGATGGGCGAGGTTCTTGCCTGGACGGTCGGCTGGGCGCTGGTGCTCGAATATGCGGTCGCGGCGAGCGCCGTATCGGTCGGCTGGTCGGGATATTTCAGCGGGACGATCCTCAACGAATTCTTCGGAGTCCAGCTGCCGCCGTGGCTCGCGGCAGGCCCGCTGGCGCTGGGCGGCGCTCCGGGCGGGCTGATCAATCTGCCCGCGCTGATCATCGCCTTGCTGGTGACCTGGCTGCTGATGGTCGGAACGCGTGAATCGGCGGCGTTCAACGCGGTTCTGGTCCTGATCAAGGTCACGGCGCTGACCGCGTTCATCTTCCTTACTTTGCCTCAGGTCGAGATGGCCAAGTTCAATCCGTTTCTGCCGGCCGGCGTGTTTGGCGGGTTCGGCAGCGGGGTCGGTGCCGTAGGCGCGGCGGCGACGATTTTCTTCGCCTATGTCGGGTTCGATGCGGTTTCGACCGCGGCAGAGGAGACCAAGAACCCGCAACGCAACGTGCCGATCGGGCTGGTCGGCAGTCTGCTGTTCTGCACCGTGTTCTATATCCTGGTGGCCGCAGGTGCGGTCGGTACGATCGGCGGTCAGCCGATCATGGGCCCGAACGGCGTGCCGTTCCCCGCGGGGTCCGAGGAGCTCGCGCGCCAGTGCGCACTGCCGCAATATGCCGAAATGCTGGTCTGCTCGAACGAGGCGCTGGCCCATGTGCTGCGCCAGATCGGCTATTCCACCGTGGGCAACCTGCTCGGCATCGCCGCTTTCGTCGCGCTGCCATCGGTGATCCTGATCCTGCTGTATGGGCAGACCCGGGTCGGCTTCGTGATGAGCCGCGACGGACTGCTCCCCGAATCGTGGAGCAAGGTTCACCCCAAGTGGAAGACGCCCTATGTGATTACCGCGATCACCGGCGGTGCCGTGGCGGTGGCGGCGGCGTTCCTGCCGGTCGGCCAGCTGGCCGACATCGCCAATGCGGGCACGCTCTATGCGTTCATGATGGTCGCCATCTCGGTGATGATCCTGCGCAAGACTTCGCCGAACGTGCCGCGCAGTTTCCGCACCCCGGCGCTGTGGCTGATCGGCCCGGCGACGATCGTGGGCTGCTTGTTCCTGTTCTTCAACCTGCCGATTGCGGCAATGTTGGTGCTGCCGATCTGGGGGCTGTTGGGGATGGTGATCTATTTTGGCTACAGCCGCCGGACCAGTCATGTCGGACGCGGGCTGGTCGAGGTGCACGAGGCCGAGATTTCCGCGCTCGAGCCGGACATTCCCGGGATCAGCGATCGCGGGCGCCCCTGAGCGGGGTCGTCCTGGATTGCGGTCGTCCGTGAGTCCGGACGTTTCGACTGTCGGTGTGGATTGCAGATATAGAAAGGGCCGCGCTCCGGGAGGGGGAGGAGCACGGCCCTTTCGCGCGACTGGGGATGCCGAAGACCCTTAAAGGGTGGTTTCGGCGTAGTTTCCCCTAGCCTCGTCTCGTACGTCCATGCCGAGCGCCATCTTGGCGACGGCGAGCAGGCCCAGATTGCCATGCCAGATCGCGGCATCGCCAAGGTCCATTCGCAGCATCAGCAGGTCCGGATCATTCTTACCTCCGGGAAACCATGCTTCGACGAAATTGTTCCAGTGCTCGTCTTTCACCGCTGCGCTGGTCTCCTCGACCAGCATTCCGGCGAACCGCGCGAACAGGTCGTGGCCCTTGGAGGCATAGATCGCGGTGGCCGCGCCCAGCTGGGAAAAACGGTTGGTGCGGCTGGTGAAGAACCAGATCGCGTGATTGGCGTGCTTATCGAGCTGCGCGGTCATCGGGGCGGCTGAATCCGCGTCGCCATCAAGCTGGAGCATCAGGAACGGCGAATGGCTGAGCGCCTTCCAGAAAGCTTCCTTGATCTCGGCGGGGTTGCCGTCGGTGTATTTCATGGGGCGTGCTCTCGAGTGACTGATGGTCTCTGCGGCTAACGGAGAGGGAGCGGGTTGGTTCCGGCAAGAAGCTGTGAGGAGCACATTGCGGATAGGGATGGTTTGGAACATAATAAGAACAACAGAGTCGATTCGCCATGCCGCATTCACCTCCCCCTGCCGGTCTCACGCGCGGTTTTTCCGCCGGTCTTGCCGCGCGCACCGAACACTGGCGGCCGGGGCTGCCCGCGACCTGCCGTCATGGCGAGATTTTTGCACCTGCCACCGAGGCGGGCGGGGCGGGGCTGGCGGTGGCCCTCGCGCTTGATAGCCTCGTGCTCGACAAGCTGTCCGATGCACCCGATCAGCGCGCCTGGCTGTGGGTGCAGGACAAGGCGGCGCGGCGGCTGGGCGGGCGGCCCTATCGCCCCGGCCTGCCGCGCGGCCTGCGCCATCGCCTGATCCATGTCGCCGCCGATAGCGCCCAGGATGCGCTGTTCGCGCTGGAGGAAGGGCTGCGCTGCCGCGATCTGGCTTTCGTGATCGGCGAGATCGCGGGCAACCCGCGCGCGCTCGGCCTCACTGCTTCGCGGCGGCTGAGCCTGGTGGCAGAACGCCACGGGGTGCCGCTGTGGCTGGTCCGGCTCGATGCCGCGCACGATCTCGGCTCGGCGCGGCTGCGCTGGGAGGCGCGCTCGGCCCCCTCGCTCCCACCGCGCTGGAACGCGGCGGCTCCCGGCGCGCCCGCGTGGAAGGCCGAACTGTTCCGCGCGCATACGTATCAGCCGGGGCACTGGGTGCTGCGCGATGACGGGGTTTTGGTGGCGGACGAAGGCGCGTTTCGGCCAGCCGGGCCTGATCGGGATTTGGATCTGAATCCCATAATCCGCTCAGCCTGAGCCGGCCGAAGGCCCAATGCCCCCGCGCCGCATCCTCGCCATCTGGCTCGCTCGCCTTCCGCTCGATCGCTGGCGTCTGGCCGAAGGTTGTGCCGAGGGCGAGGGGGCCGATGCGGAACCGCTCGCGCTGATTGCCGAGACCGCGCACGGGCCGCGCCTTGCCGCCGTCAACCGCGTCGGGGCGGCAGCGGGCGCGCGCTCCGGGACGATGCTCGCCGATGCCCGCGCGCTATGTCCGGGGCTGGCGGTGCGTCCCTCCGATCCGGCAGGCGACCTGGCATTCCTGGAGAGCCTGGCGCTGTGGGCGCAGCGCTGGGGGCGGTGGAGCGCGCTCGATCCGCCCGACGGGCTGGTGGTCGATACCAGCGGGGTCGCGCACTTGTTCGGCGGCGAGGAGGCGCTGCTGGCCGATGCCGCGCGCGCCTTTGCAAAGCGGCGCCTGACGGTCCGCATGGCCATCGCGCCGACCGCCGGGGCGGCCTGGGCGCTCGCCCATCACGGTCCCGCCAATGCCCTTCTCGGCGCAGAGGAAGACCCCGCCGCGCGGCTCGCGCAGTTGCCGGTCGCGGCGCTGCGGCTCGACGACGATGTCCTGCTGCTGCTCCGCCGCCTGGGGCTCAAGCGGCTCGGCGACTTGTCCGGGATCGATCGCCCGGCGCTCGCCCGGCGCTTCCGCAACCGGCGCTCGGCCGCCGCCAATCCGCTGATCCGGCTCGACCAGCTGTTGGGCACCGTGCCCGAACCATTGCTCCCGGTCGTCGCGGTCGAGGCGCCGCTGGTCCAGCGACGGCTGATGGAGCCGATCCGCCATCGCGAACTGCTCGACCGGGTGCTGGCCGATCTCGCCGCCGATCTGGTGCGGGTGCTCGAAGGCCGGGCGCTGGGTGCCCGCCAGCTCGAACTGGGGGCGTGGAAAGTCGATGGCGAGGTGATCGTGCGCCGCCTCGAACTGGCCGCCGCCAGCCGCGATGCGGCCCATATCGTCCGCCTGTTCGCGGCGCGGCTCGACGATATCGATGCCGGTTTCGGGATCGAGCTGGTCCGGCTGCGGGTGCCCTGGGCCGAGCCGCTGGCGTTGGGGCAAGGCGATTTCGAAACGGCCGCAGAGGCGCATGGCACCAGCCTGGCCGCCTGTATCGATCGGATCGCGGTGCGGCTGGGCGAAGGTGCGGTGCGTCGCCCGGTGCTCCACGCCAGCCATATTCCCGAGCGCGCCCAGCGTTGGCAATCGCCGCTGGCCCCCGCACCACCCGCGCAGGACGAGCTGGCCTTCCACGCCCGCCCGCTCAAGCTGCTCGACCGCGCCGAACCGATCGCGGTGCTTTATGCCACCCCCGACGGGATGCCCCGCCGGTTCCGCTGGCGCGGCACGGTGCATGAGATCGCGCGCGCCGAGGGCCCGGAGCGGATCGCGCCCGAATGGTGGCGCGAACGCGGCGGTGCACGGCTGCGCGACTATTACCGGATCGAGGACGACACCGGCGCGCGTTACTGGATTTACCGCTCAGGACTGGCAGGCGATGGGCGGGGAGGCGCGCCCGAGTGGTTCCTGCAGGGGCTGTGCGCCTAGCCCGATGCGGTTCACATTATCGGCGTCACCATGCTCTGTCGCGTCGTCTCGTCGATGATGTCCTGGCGCGCTTCAGGAGAAGCGTCATCCAGCCCGGCGAAAGCGCTGCGTCCGTCACCATTGCTGAGAAACTGCAGAAGGTCTTCCTTCAGCCGTTCGGTCCGGGTGGCGAACAGCCCGTGCGGCTCGCCGCCATATTCGATCAACTGCGCGTGCGGCACCGCCTTGACCACTTCGCGCGCGGTCGGCTCAATCGGCACGGTCTTGTCGGCAGTCCCGTGGATCACCAGCGTCGGCATCGTAAAGCTGGCCAGATCGGGACGGAAATCGGTGGTCGCAAAAGCCTGTGCGGAGAGCAGCGTCGGACGCAGCCCGGCCTGCATCGCGGTGATCCAGCTGAGGTGCAGCACCTCGTCGCTGACCGGCTGGGTGACCCACCCGACACCGTAGAAGTCCTTGAAGAACGAGGTGAAGAAATGCGCCCGGTCGGCCAGCATGCCTTCGGTCATCTGATCGAATGTCGCCTGCGGCACGCCTTGGGGATTGTCGTCGGTCTGGAGCATGTAAGGCACCACCGAACTTATCAGCGCGACCCGGCTTACGCCCTTTCCGCTATGGCGCGAGAGGTAGCGCGCAATCTCGCCGCCGCCCATCGAGAAGCCGATCAGCGCCGCGTCCTGGCCCTTGGCGCAATGCTCCAGCACCGCCGCAAGGTCATCGGCGAAGGTATCGTAGTCATAGCCGCCCGAAGGCTGATCCGAACGTCCGAAACCACGGCGGTCGTAAGCGATAGCGGTGAAGCCCGCCTCGACCAGCGCGTGGCTGATCGGATCCCAGCTGTCGCCCGACAGCGGCCAGCCGTGAATCAGCACCACCGGAGGACCTTCGCCCCAGACCTTTGCGTAAAGGCGGGTTCCGTCACGGGTTTCGATCATCGGCATGGGGGTTCTCCGGTAGGGGTATCGTACCGGGATTGAACCGCCGGTTGTGAACAGGGTTCCCCATCGCGATGCAAACCTCTGAGATACAAACTGTTGCGATAAAAGGACTCGCCAGCGGCACGGTGAGAACATATATAGAACTAATGCCGCAGCTGCCGATCATCGAACGTCTCGAAATCCTGGCCGACGCCGCCAAGTACGATGCCTCGTGCGCCTCGTCGGGCACCGCCACGCGGACCAGCAAGGGCGGAAAAGGGATCGGCTCGACCGGAGGGACGGGCATCTGCCATGCCTATGCACCGGACGGGCGCTGCATCTCGTTGCTGAAAATCCTGCTGACCAATCACTGCGTGTTCGATTGCCATTATTGCATCAACCGCAAGAGCTCGAACGTCGTGCGCGCGCGGTTCACCCCGCAGGAAGTGGTCGACCTGACGCTAAGTTTCTATCGCCGCAATTACATCGAGGGGTTGTTCCTCTCCTCGGGGATCGTGAAATCGTCGAACCACACCATGGAGCAGCTGGTGGAGGTCGCGCGGATTTTGCGGGAGGAGCATGATTTTCGCGGCTATATCCACCTCAAGACGATTCCCGAGGCCGATCCCGAACTGCTCGCACAGGCCGGGCTTTATGCCGATCGCGTCTCGATCAATGTCGAACTGCCGACCGATGCCGGGTTGACCCGGCTCGCGCCGGACAAGTCCGCCACCCAGATCGAAGGCGCGATGGCCGGGCTCAAGCGCGAGATCGTGGAAGCCAAGGACGCACGCAAGCGGTTCAAGTCCGCCCCGCGGTTCGCGCCCGCCGGTCAATCGACCCAGATGATCGTCGGGGCCGATGCGGCGAGCGACGCCGACATCGTCGGCAAGGCAAGCTCGCTGTATGGCCGGTTCGGGCTGCGCCGGGTCTATTACTCGGCGTTCAGCCCGATCCCCGATGCGAGCGCGGTGCTGCCGCTCAAACGCCCGCCGTTGATCCGCGAGCATCGCTTGTACCAGTCCGACTGGCTGATGCGGTTCTATGGTTATTCGCCGGGCGAGGTGCAGGATGCGGCGGGGGCGGACGGGATGCTGCCGCTCGATATAGACCCCAAGCTGGCCTGGGCGCTCAAATTCCGCGAGCGTTTTCCGGTCGACGTCAATCGCGCCCCGCGCGAGGCGCTGCTGCGCGTGCCGAGGCTGGGGGTGCGCGCGGTCGACGCGCTGATCCGCGCGCGGCGGCACCGAACCCTGCGGCTGGAGGATGTGGCGAAGCTGACCGTGTCGGTGGTGAAAATCCGCCCGTTCGTGGTCGCGGCTGACTGGCGTCCGCTCCTCCTGACCGACCGCGCCGACCTCCACGCGCTGCTCGCCCCCCGGCGGGAGACCCAGCTCGAACTGTTCGCGGCTTAGGCTCCAGATGACCGCGCCGTTTCGCGACATGCGGATTGCCACGGGCTTTTCCGTCCCGCTGGCCACGTCCGACGATTTCGACGGGTGGCGGGACAATGCGCGGCGCTTGCTGATGGCCGATGTACCGCCCGATCGGGTGAGCTGGAGCGAGCCGGGCGGGGAGGGCGGTGATCTGTTCGCGGACGGCGGCAAGCGGCTCCCGACGCCGCCCGCCGATGCCACCCCGCCGCGGGTGCCGCGCGCGTTTCTGCAATTGGCGCAAAAGGCGATTTTGCATCGCGATCCCACCCGGTTCGCGCTGCTCTATCGGCTGTTGTGGCGGCTTCAGGCGCAACCCCGGCTGATGGAGGATGCGGCAGATGCCGATGTCCGCCGGATCGGCGATCTCGCACGGGTCGTGCGCCGCGACATCCACAAGATGCACGCCTTCGTGCGGTTCCGGGTGGTGGAAAGCGATACGGGGGCCGAACACTACGTCGCCTGGTTCGAGCCCGATCACCACATCCTGCGCAGCGTTGCGAAGTTCTTCGTCGAGCGATTCACCGCGATGACCTGGTCGATCCTGACCCCGCTGGGCGCGCTCCACTGGGACGGAACCACCCTGATCGAAGGCCCGCCCGCGCAGCGCGGCGATGCGCCCGGTGATGATCCGGCCGAAGACCTGTGGCGCAGCTATTACGCCTCGATCTTCAATCCCGCGCGTCTGAAAGTCGGCGCGATGCTCAAGGAGATGCCGCGCCGTTACTGGAAAAACATGCCCGAAGCCGCGCTGATCCCCGCGCTGATCGCGGGGGCGCAGGCCCGCGAGGCGACGATGGTGAGCGCGGGCGAAACCCGGTTCGACGAGGCGGAGCGGCCCGCGACTCTGGAGGCGATCGGCGCGGCGGTCCAGGCCTGTCGCCGCTGCGAGATCGGTTGCAACGGAACGCGGGCGGTGATGGGCGAGGGGCCGGAACGGGCGTCCCGGGACTTCAATGGGCTGATGATCGTCGGGGAGCAGCCCGGCGATGTCGAGGAGCAGCAAGGCCGCCCGTTCATCGGCCCCGCCGGACGGCTGCTGCGCGCCCATCTGGGCGATGCGGGCATTGCCGAGCGCGCGACCTACGTCACCAATGCGGTCAAGCATTTCAAGTTCACGCCCAAGATCGTTCGGGGGGGCAAGCATCGCCTCCACCAGTCGCCGACCGCCAAGGAAATCGACATCTGCCGCTGGTGGGTCGAGAGCGAGCGTGGCATCGTCCGCCCGCAACTCGTGCTGGCGCTGGGGGCCAGTGCAGCGCGCTCGCTGCTGGGCAAGACGGTCAGCGTCCAGAAGGTGCGCGGGGTTCCGCAGCGGCTGGAGGACGGGGCCGAGCTGTGGATCACCACGCATCCGTCCTACCTGCTGCGCCTCGAGGATGCCGCCCGCGCGGGCGAGGAAGCGCGTTTCGCCGCCGATCTGCGCGCGGTTGCGGGGCGGTTGGCCGAGCTTGCGGCTTGAGCCGTGCCCGAAAACGATCTCATCCAGCCGCGCCGGACGATCGAACTCGATCCGGCCCAGATCGCCCCGCCCGAACGCGCGGCTTTCGTCGAACTGGGTATCGCGAGCTGCTTTTCGTTCCTGCGCGGCGCTTCGGATGCGGTCGACCTGGTGCTGACCGCGCGCGCGCTGGGCTATGACGCGCTGGGTATCGCCGATGCCAACTCGATGGCCGGGGTGGTGCGGCTGCATTGCGAGGCCGGAACGCTTAAACTGACACCAATAATCGGCTGCCGGATCGAGACGGTCGAGGGGCTGGCGTTCCTCGCCTATCCGGTTGATCGCGCGGCTTACGGGCGCTTGTGCCGCCTGATTTCGGCCGGGCGGATGGGCACGCTCGATGGCGGCTGGCAGGACAAGGGGGTCTGCCAGATTTCGCTGGCGATGCTGGCTGGACATGCCGAGGATGTGCAGCTGATCCTCATCCCCTCGCGCAATCTGGATGCCGAACTGACGATTGCGGTGGCGAGCAATGTCGTTCGATTTGATTCACGCGAAGGCGCGAAGGGGCTGAGAAAGGGGGAAGAAAGGGACTCTCGCAAAGGCGCGAAGGCGCAAAGAGGCCGTGCTGCGCCGCAGGCCTCTTTCTCCAATTCCGGTACCGGGTCCGCTACACCGTTGGAATTGACAGGGGCTGCGCCCGAAGCGGAACCTCTTTGCGCCTTTGCGCCTTTGCAAGAGCAAACTTGTTTTACCGCTCCGTTCCCCGACATCCTCCCCCATCTGACCGCGCAACTCCCGACGCTGCGCCATCTGGCCGCCGCCTACCTCTATAGCGGCGACGATATTGCCCGGATCGACCGGCTCGACGCCTTGGCGCAGGGCAACGGGCTGACCCTGCTGGCCACCAACGAAGTGCTCTATCACGCGCCCGAGCGCCGTCCGCTCCATGATGTGATGACTGCGATCCGCCACAAGACTACGGTCGCGGCAGCAGGCCACCTGCTCCAGCCCAACGCCGAACGGCACCTCAAATCGCCCGAGGAAATGGCGCGGCTGTTCGCACGCTGGCCGCACGCGCTGGTCGCCGCGCGCGCGGTGGCCGATGCCTGCAACTTCAGCCTGTCCGAACTGCGTTATGAATACCCGGAGGAGATCTGCCCCGAAGGGCGCGATCCGCAGGCGCAGCTTGAACGGCTGACCTGGGAAGGGGCCGATACGCGCTATCCCGCCAATGAAACGGGTGGCGGCGTGCCCGAGCCGGTGCGCGATACGCTGCGGCGCGAACTGGCGCTGATCGCCAAGCTCGACCTCGCGCGCTATTTCCTCACCATCAAGGACATCGTCGATTTCGCGCGGGGCTGCGATCCGCCGATCCTGTGCCAGGGGCGCGGTTCGGCGGCCAATTCGGCGGTGTGTTATTGCCTCGAGATCACGGCGGTCGATCCGGCCAAGCACGCGCTGCTGTTCGATCGCTTCATCTCCGAGGAGCGCAAGGAACCGCCTGATATCGACGTCGATTTCGAGCACGAGCGGCGCGAGGAGGTGATCCAGTATATCTATCGCCGCTATGGCCGCCACCGCGCCGGGCTGTGCGCCACGGTGATCCATTACCGCCCGCGCATGGCGGTCCGCGAGGTCGGCAAGGCGATGGGATTGAGCGAGGACATCACCAGCGCGCTGGCCCGCACCGTGTGGGGCGGGTGGGGGACCGAGATCGGCGATCGCCATGTTGCCGAGACGGGCCTCGATCCGGGCGATCCGCATCTGCGCCGGGTGCTGAAGCTGACCGAACAGATGATCGGGATGCCGCGCCATCTGGGCCAGCACGTCGGCGGCTTCATCCTCACCCAGAACCCGCTGACCGAAACCGTGCCGATCGGCAACGGAGCGATGCCCGAGCGCAGTTTCATCGAATGGGACAAGGACGATATCGACGCGCTCGGCATCCTCAAGGTCGATGTGCTGGCGCTCGGCATGCTGACCTGCATCGCCAAATGTCTGAACCTGCTGGAGGATCACCACGCGCGCCTGCTGACGCTGGCCTCCGTCCCGCGTGAGGACCCGGAAGTCTACGCGATGTTGCGCAAGGGCGATTCGCTCGGCGTGTTCCAGGTTGAGAGCCGGGCGCAGATGAACATGCTGCCGCGGCTGCGCCCGCGCGAGTTCTACGATCTCGTCATCCAGGTTGCGATCGTGCGGCCGGGCCCGATCCAGGGCGATATGGTCCACCCCTATCTCAAGCGGCGGCGCGGCGAGGAGAAGGTCGAGATTCCGGCTCCCGGCCCAGCCCACGGGCCGCCCGACGAGCTCACCAGCATCCTCGGGCGCACGCTGGGAGTGCCGATCTTCCAGGAGCAGGCGATGAAGATCGCGCTGGACGCGGCGAAATTTTCAGGGGCCGAGGCCAACCGGCTGCGCAAGGCGATGGCGACCTTTCGTTCGCGCGGGATGGTCGACGAATTACAGGACATGATGGTCGAGCGGATGGTCGCGCGCGGTTATGACCGCGATTTCGCGCAGCGCTGCTTCAACCAGATCCGCGGCTTCGGCGAATACGGCTTTCCCGAAAGCCACGCCGCCAGCTTTGCGCATCTGGTCTACGTCTCGAGCTGGCTAAAATGCCATTACCCGGCGGCGTTTGCCTGCGGGCTGCTCAATTCGCAGCCGATGGGCTTTTACGCGCCTGCGCAGATCGTGCGGGATGCGGTGGACCACGGGGTGCCGGTGCTGCCGGTGGACGTGAATTTCTCAGGCTGGGACTGCGCGCTGGAGGATGTAGCGGCGGCACCTCGCCGGGATTCTCATCCTTCTCTCGAAGCCCACCTCGCCCTGCGCCTCGGTCTGCGGCAGATCGACGGGCTGCCCGAACATGTCGCCGCCGCACTGGTGAGCGCGCGCGTGGCGGGCGGGGCATTTGCCGATGTCGCCGCGCTGCGCGACCGGGCGGGGCTGAGCCCGGCGCATATCGAGCGACTCGCCGCGGCCGATGCGTTCGGCTCGCTCGGATTGCCACGGCGGCAGGCGCTGTGGGACGCGCGCAGCCTGATCGGCGGGGCGGGGCTGCCGTTGTTCGCTGCTGCTGATGCCCGCGACCAGGGTGAGGAGCGCCGCCGCACCACGCTTCCCGCAATGCCGCTGAGCGAGGAGGTGGTCGCCGATTACCAGACCCAGCGGTTGAGCCTGAAAGCGCACCCCCTGGCCTTTTTGCGCGCGGGGCTGGCCGAGCGCGGCTTCGTCCGCGCCGCCGATCTGCGCGCGCGCAAACTCCGCAGCATCGTCCAGGTCGCCGGCGTGGTCCTGATCCGCCAGCGCCCCGGCAGCGCCAAGGGCGTGGTGTTCATCACGCTGGAGGACGAGACCGGGGTCATCAATCTGGTCGTCTGGCCCGATCTCAAGGAGCGCCAGCGCAAGGTGGTGATGGGTGCGCGGTTGATGGAAGTGCGCGGGCGGGTGGAGTACGACGACGAGGTGATCCACGTCATCGCCGCCCACCTGACCGACGCCACGGCAGCGCTCCACGCCCTGTCGGACGATCTCCTGCCCACCACGATCGCGCGCGCCGATCATTGCAACAATCCGCTGCCGAGCAAGTTTTCAGCCCCGGCGATCGGGCCGCCCATTGCTCCGGTCGAGCCGTTCGATCCGCCCCCGCCGGGAAATCGCGACTGCGGGTTCCAGCAAGGCCACCCGCGTGACGTCCGGGTCATCCCCCGGGTTTTGCCCCCATCGCGCGATTTTCATTGATCCGCCGCTTTCGCCTCGACCGCATTGCGCTGGCGCTGTTGCTGATCGCCAGTCTGTTCGTCGCTGCGCGGGTGTGGCTGGCCGGACATCCCGAGCACGACCCGTGGGCTCCGCTTGCGATCGACGATCCGGTCGGCTGGGCAACGTCGCGCAAGCTGATGGCGCTGCGCGACGACCCGGCGCAATGCCGCGCGGTGCTGGAACGCGCCGGGATCGCTTTTAGCGTGCGCGAGCCGACGGGTGCGCAGGCTTGCCGCCGCGACGACCGCACCCTGCTGACGGGCGACCCCGATCGCGGACTGGTGCTGCGCCCGGCAGATGCAGAGGGCACCTGCCCCGTCGCAGCGGGTCTGGCGCTGTGGCTGCGGCATTCGGTCCAGCCCGCTGCTCAAGCCGGGCTGGGCGCGCGAGTGGTTGCGCTGGAACACTATGGCACGGCCAGCTGCCGCCGGGTCGGCGGTGGCGACACCGGGCGCTGGAGCGAACATGCCACCGGCAATGCGATCGACATTGCCGGGTTCGTGCTCGACGACGGCCGCAGGATCAGTGTGCTGAGCGACTGGGCCGGGCCAGATGCTGACGAGGCTGCTTTTCTCAAAATAGCCCGCGACGGGGCCTGCGAAGTGTTCGGCACCACGCTATCGCCCAATTACAACGCCGCCCATGCCAACCACTTTCACTTAGACCAAGCGCGGCGCGGGATGGGCGGCTATTGCCGGTGATCGTACCGAACGCGTGCGTTCAGACCGCTTCCAGCGCATAGCCCGCCGAGCGCACGGTGCGGACCGGGTCGGGTGCGCCGTCGATTTCGATTGCCTTGCGGAGACGGCGGATGTGGACATCGACCGTGCGAAGTTCGATCTCGCTGCCGGTGCCCCACACCGCGTCGAGCAACTGGTCGCGCGAGAACACGCGGCCCGGATGCTCCATGAAGTGGCGCAGCAGGCGAAACTCCGTCGGGCCGATCGCCAGCGTCCGATTGCGCCGCAAAACCTTGTGCGCGGTGGGATCGAGCGCGAGGTCGCCCACGGTAAGCGTCTCGCCGGCCAGCGCGGGACGGACCCGGCGCAGCACTGCCGCCACCCGGGCGATCAGTTCGCGCGGGGAAAACGGCTTGGTGACATAGTCGTCGGCCCCGGTTTCGAGCCCGCGGATGCGGTCGTCCTCGGCTCCGCGGGCGGTCAGCATGATGATCGGGACATGCGCGGTGGTCTTTTCGCGGCGCAGGCGGCGACACACCTCGATCCCGCTGGTTCCGCCGATCATCCAGTCGAGCAGGACCAGATCGGGCGCATCTTCGGCGGCCAGCAGCAGCGCCTCGTCGCCGTCGCCGGTCAGCCGGACGTCGTAGCCCTCGCCCTTGAACCGGTATTCGATCAGTTCGGCGAGCGCGGGGTCGTCTTCGACCAGCAGGAGTTTCGGGGCAGGCATCGCTCAATCACTTTCTGGGCCAGCCAATTTCAGGGCTAGCTTTTATCAGGGACAGGTTTGATCAGACCGGTGGGAGCACGCCTTCGCGTTCGGGCAGATAGATGCCGGTCACGGTGTAATGGACCTGCTCGGCGATATTGGTGGCGTGATCGCCGATCCGCTCCAGATTGCGCGCCACGAACAGAAGTTGCGCGGCGGTGCTGATCGTGGCCGGGTTCTCGACCATATAGGACACCAGATTGCGGAAGATGCTGTCGTAGAAGGCATCGACCTTGATATCGCGCGAGATGATTTCTTCGGCCGCTACCGCGTCGCGCGCGGCATAGGCGGTCAGCACGTCATGGACCATTTCGGAGGCGATCTCGGCCATCGCCGGAATCAGGGTCAGCGGCTCGAAGCGCTTGCGGCCTTCGATGTGGCCGACCCGTTTGGCGATGTTCTTGGCATAGTCGCCAATCCGCTCGATCACTCCCGCGATTTTCAGGCTGGCGATCACTTCGCGCAAATCATCGGCCATCGGCGCGCGCAGCGCCAGGATGCGGACCGCAAGCCGGTCGACCGCCATTTCGAGCGCATCGATCCGCTTGTCGCGTTCGATCACCTGGCGCGCGATATCGACGTTGCCCTTGACCAGCGCGTCCATCGCTTCCTCGATCGACACTTCGGCAAGACCGCCCATTTCGGCAATCAATCCGCGCAGCCGGGTAATGTCCTCGTCGAACGCCTTGACGGTATGCTCGATCATCAGCCGTGAATCCCTTATCAAGCGGCCTAGCCGTATCGGCCCGTAATATAATCCTTGGTCCGCTCTTCGCGGGGATTAGTGAAGATGTCGCTGGTCTTGCCGTATTCGACGATCTTGCCGAGATGGAAGAACGCGGTGCGCTGCGAGACGCGCGCCGCCTGCTGCATCGAATGGGTCACGATGACGATCGCGTAGCGACCTTTCAGTTCGTGGATCAGTTCCTCGATCCGCGCGGTGGCGATCGGGTCGAGCGCAGAACACGGCTCGTCCATCAGGATCACCTCGGGATCGACGGCGATGGCGCGGGCGATGCACAACCTTTGTTGTTGCCCGCCCGACAGCGCGGTTCCGCTGTCGGTCAGCCGGTCCTTGACCTCGTCCCACAAGCCGGCGCGGCGCAGCGACTTTTCGACGATGTTCTCCAGATCGGGCTTGGCTGTCGCGAGGCCATGAATGCGTGGCCCGTAAGCGACATTCTCATAGATCGTCTTGGGGAACGGGTTGGGCTTCTGGAACACCATCCCGACCCGCGCGCGCAATTGCACGACATCCATTCCGGAGCGATAGATGTCCTCGCCATCGAGATCGATCTCGCCCTCGAAGCGGGCCGACGGAATTGTGTCGTTCATCCGGTTGAAGGCGCGCAGGAAGGTCGATTTGCCGCAGCCCGACGGGCCGATGAAAGCGGTCACATAGCGCTGCGGAATGGCGATCGAGACATCGTCGATCGCCTTCTTGTCGCCATAATAGATCGAGACGTTGCTCGCGTGCATCTTGGCGTCGCTGTCGGCGGGCGGCGCCGGCGATGAAGCGTTTTGTGTGGGTGAAATCTGACCCGGCATATCCATCCTACCAGCGCCTTTCGAAGCGATTGCGCAAATAGATGGCGAGACCATTCATCGCGAGAAGAAACAATAGCAGCACGATGATCGCGGCGCTCGTCCGTTCGACGAAACCGCGGTCGATCTCGTCCGACCAGAGAAAGATCTGCACCGGTAGCACGCTCGAAGGCGAGGTAAGACCATCGGGCGGCGACGCAACGAAGGCGCGCATCCCGATCATCAGCAGTGGCGCGGTTTCGCCCAGCGCCCGGGCCATGCCGATGATCGTGCCGGTCAGGATGCCGGGCAGGGCGAGCGGCAGGATATGGTGGAATACCACCTGCACCCGGCTCGCGCCGATCGCCAGCGCGCCATCGCGGATCGAAGGCGGGACCGCCTTGATCGCGTTGCGGGCGGAAATGACGATGACCGGCATGGTCATCAACGCCAGCGTCATCCCGCCGATAATCGGAGCCGAGCGATAGTTCGGGAACACCGTGAGAAACACGGCGAGCCCGAGCAGCCCGAAAATGATCGAGGGGACGGCGGCGAGGTTGTTGATCGAGATTTCGATCCAGTCGGTCCAGCGGTTCCGCGGTGCATATTCCTCGAGATAGACTGCCGACAGCACCCCGATCGGGAAGGCGAGAATCAGCGTCACCGCCATGGTCAGGATCGAGCCCTTGAGCGCACCCCAGATACCCACGGCCTGCGCCTCGGTGGCGTCAGATCGGGTCAGGAAACCGGGGTCCCAGGCTCGCCGCAGCTTGCCTTCGCTGACCAACCGCTCCGCCAGCGCCTTGTTTTGCGCCGAATCGCCCCCGCGCATGGCGCTGGCAAGGTCGGCGCTGGCAGGCAGCGAAACTTCAAACCGCGATTGCAGGAGCACGGGATCCGCGATGAGTTGCTCGGAAACTTCGCGCCAGGCCACGTCGGACAATTCGGCCGCACCGTCCGCGCCGAGCGAGCGTTCGGCGGCGCGGGTCACCGCTTCGCGCAGTCCGGCCAGTTCCAGACCGGCCTGCGGATCGGGCTGGGAGAGGCGGCGGGCGTCGATCTGAAGCGGGGCGGCGCGGAAATCGATCGGGAATACCAGTTCGCTACGCTTGAACCCGCCTGCGCCGCTCGAGGTCATCGAGATCAGCAGAAATGCCAGGACGAGCGCAGATAGCAGCACCGCGCCCAGGCCCAGCGCGCGGAAGCGCTTCTCGGCGGCGTTACGCTGGCGCAACCTTGCGGCAACGCGCTTTGCGGTACTGGCAGCAGTCTGGGCCGCGGTTGCCGAAGCGGTGGTGGACGCGTCAGTCATAGGCTTCGCGATACCGCTTGACCACGCGCAGCGCGATGAAGTTCAACGCCAGCGTCACGATGAACAGGACCATCCCCAAGGCAAAGGCGCTGAGCGTGGCGGGGTGATCGAAACTGCCTTCGCCGGTCAGCATCGCGACAATCTGGAAGGTGACCGTGGTCATCGATTCGAACGGGTTGGCGGTCAGCCGGGCGGCGGCCCCGGCGGCCATGACCACGATCATCGTCTCACCGATCGCGCGACTTACCGCGAGCATCACCCCGGCAACGATGCCGGGCAGGGCAGCGGGGATCAGCACCTTGCGGATGGTCTCGGAGGTCGTCGCGCCCATCGCCAGGCTGCCGTCGCGCATGGCTTGGGGCACTGCGGCGATGCTGTCGTCGGCCATCGACGAGACGAACGGAATGATCATCACCCCCATTACCAGCCCCGCTGCCAGCGCGCTTTCCGAACTGGCCGAGGCAATCCCGATCGCCTGGCCAAAATCGCGGATCACCGGGGCGACGGTCAGCGCGGCGAAATAGCCGTAGACTACCGTCGGGACGCCCGCGAGAATCTCCAGCAGCGGCTTCATCCAGCGCCGCACCGTGGGCGTGGCATATTGCGTGAGATAGATCGCGCTCATCAGTCCGAGCGGGATCGCCACCAACATCGCGATCACCGCGCCGATCACGATGGTTCCCCAGAACAGTGGAATCGCGCCATAGCGTTCGCCCTGACCGGTCGTCGCGGCGCTCATCGGATCGGGCGACCAATGCGTTCCGAACAGGAAATCGAACGGCGAAACCATGCCGAAGAAGCGCACAGTCTCGAACACCAGCGAGCCGACGATGCCCATGGTGGTCAGGATTGCGACCAGCGAGGCACCGAGCAGCAGGCCCATCACGGCGCGTTCGACCCGGGTCCGGGCGGTAAATTGCGGACCCAGGCGCAAAAACGCCCAGGCCCCGCCGACGAATCCCAGCAGCAGCGTAACCACCAGGCCGATGCCGTCGAACAGCGCAAAAGCCTCGCGGAACGGGCCGACCAACGCATTGGCGGCCGGATTGAACACCCCGAAGGCCTGTCCGCGGGCGACGCTCATGGCTTCGCCGATGATCGAATCGCGATCTATTCCGAAAGCGGGCAGGGTCGCTGCGGCGGGATCGGTCAGGGCGCGCTGGACGACCAGCGCGGGACTTGCGGAGGTCCACACTACCGCGAACAGCAGCGCGGGTACCGCCGCCCACAACGCGACATACCAGCCGTGATAGACCGGCAGCGAATGCAGCTTGGACTCGCGTTGCCCATCGCCAGCCCGCTGGAACGCCCAGGCCCGCGAGCGTGCCGCAAGCCACGCCGCCAGTCCCAGCCCGAGGGCCAAGAGGATCAGGACGGCGGGGCTCATCGGTGTATCGTCGGTCTTACTTCAGGCTGGCTGGGTCGAGCAGGGTGAAGTCGGTTGCGAGCTTGGTGCTGGACACCTGCACTGCATCGGGCGCGACGACCATGCCCTGCTTGGCGAGCAGACCGTCCTTGCCCCAGCTTTTGGCCCATTCGGCGACGTATTCCTTGAGGCCCTTGATCGCGCTGAGGTGCGCCGTCTTTACGTAGATATAAAGCGGGCGCGCGCCGGGGTAGGAGAAGTCGGAGATCGAGGCGTAGGTGGGCATTACTCCGCCCATCTGGATACCTTCGAGCTTGTCCATGTTCTCTTCCAGGAACGAAAAGCCGAACACGCCGACCGCCTTGGGATTGGACTCGATCTTCTGGACGATCAGGTTGTCGTTCTCTCCCGAATCGACATAGGCGCCGTCTTCGCGAACATCGTTGCAGATCGCCTCGTGCTTGTCCTTGTCGCTGTCTTTCAGCGCTTTCATCGCCGGATCGGTTTCACAGCCCTTGACCAGGATCAGTTCCTTGAGCGCATCGCGGGTGCCAGAGGTCGAGGGTGGGCCATAAACCAGGATCGGTTCGGCGGGCAGCTTCGGGTTGACATCGGACCACAGCTTGGCGGTCTGCGGCTTGCCGAACGGCTCCTTCGCGATGGCCTTGTAAACCTCCTCGGCGGTCAGCGCCAAGTTCAGTCCGCCCTTGGCTTTTGCAAAGGCAATACCATCGAGCCCGATCTGGATCTCGACAACGTCCTTCACACCATTCTTGGCGCAATCTTCGTACTCGGACTTCTTCATCCGGCGCGAGGCGTTGGCGATATCGGGATGCTGCGCGCCGACCCCCGAACAGAACAAGTTCATGCCCGCACCCGTACCGGTCGATTCGACGATCGGCGCCGGGATTGCAGGGTTTGACTTGGCCAGGCTTTCGGCCACAGCCTTGGCGAATGGCAGCACAGTGGATGAACCGACCGCGCGAACATTGTCGCGGCTGCCCGCTTGCTGGCCCCCGCAAGCGCTGAGCGCGGAGGCACCCAGCAGCAACAGTGCGACAGGGCCGAAACGGTTGGATGACATGGTCGGGACTTCCTTGAAACTGGGCACGAAACAGGGGCGTGCCGTGCCCTTGGGGAGATCATGTGACAGCTTCATGACAGCGGCCCGGCGGCTTTGGAAGAGGGCTCGACCCCGGTTTCCACCGCCGCCTTGAAGCGCACCGTTACGGTGGTGCCCTGACCGACGCTGCTGGCGATGTCGAGCCGACCTTGATGGCGTTCCACAATGTGTTTGACGATGGCGAGACCCAGCCCGGTGCCGCCCGCCGCTCGGCTGCGGCCCGGATCGGTGCGGTAGAACCGGCGGGTCAGGTGCGGCAGGTGATCGGGGCCGATCCCGGCGCCGCGATCCTCGACGCTGAGCACCACTTGGTTGCCGGTCCGCTTGACCGCGACCGTCACCGGCTGATCGGCGTCACCATATTTAAGCGCGTTGTCGATCAGGTTGCGGACCAGCTGATCGAGCTGGCCGCGGTCTCCAAGGATCGTGGTGGGCTCGTCCGGCGCGTCGATCTCGACCCGGCCCTGCCCCGAAACTGAGGCGACCTCGCCCGAAACGCTGGCGGCGAGCTGGCCCAGATCGACCGCCTTGCGTGGCGGATCGTGTTTTTCGGCTTCGATTCGGCTGAGCGACATCAGATCGCGCACCAGCGCCTGAAGCCGCCGCGCCTCGCGCAGGACCGTGGCCTTGAATTTCGCGGCGGTCGCCTCATCGACCTTTGCATCGGGATCGGCCAGCGTTTCGACATAGCCGATGATCGAGGCCAGCGGGGTCGACAGCTCGTGGCTGGCATTGGCGACGAAATCGGTGTGAGCGCGGCCAATGTCGGCCTCGGCGGTGCGGTTGACCAGCTCCACCATCGCAAGCCGCTCGTCGATCTGGCGGCGCGAGACCTGCCAGATGCTGCGCGGCCCGGTCAGCCCGGTGACGGTGGTGGTGGCGCTTTCCGCCTGGTCAAGCAATGCGATAGCATCGGGATGGCGCAGCGCGACGCGCACGTCCTGGCCCAGGATATGCGCGCCCAGCACTTCGCGCGCGGCGGCGTTGGCCAGTACAATCCGGTCCCGGTTGAGCAGAATCAGCGGCACACCGAGCGGCTCGATCAGGTTCTCCATCCGCGCGCGGGTCAGCTGCACCTCGCCCGCCGGGCGGGATTCGGGCAGCGGGGCAGGGCGGGAAAGCCACAGCGTGCCCAGCCACAGGAACATGACCGCAGCGGTCAGCAATACGCTGGTGCCCGCACCCAACATCGCAACGCCGCCGAACAGCGCGAGCAGCACGCTTGGCCAGGGAAGCTTGGGAGAATCCATCGACAAGTCCTGCTGGCGTCAAGTCCGGCTTGCGGGCCGCGATGCCGGGCGCGGGCGCGTGGTGCAGATAGGGGCCAGCGGGACGGCGGGCAAGCGGCACGGCGGGCCAGCGGCACGGCGGGCCAGCGGCACGGCAGGCAAGCAGGGGCGGGGCGGAGCGTGTGATTGCGCGGAACCGCCGGCTTGTGGCACGGTGGTCCGGACCGGACCAGCCGATCCGGAACGAGAGGACGCAATGCCCGATCAAATCCCCGCCACCCCGCGCGATTCTGCCGCCTTGTCTGCCGCCCACGCCCGCGTTGCGGCCGATCCGGATGGGTATTGGCTCGACCAGGCACGACGGCTCGACTGGACGCGGTTTCCCACGGTGGCGAACGCCAGCTCGTTCGACGAGGCCGATTTCGGCATCGCGTGGTTTGCCGACGGCGAGCTCAACGTTTCGGTCAATTGCCTCGACCGTCATCTGGCCGAACGCGGCGACCGGGTGGCCATCGTGTTCGAGGGCGACGAGCCGGGGGAGGGGCGGAGCCTCACCTATCGCGAACTTCACGCCGAAGTCTGCCGGATGGCCAACGTCTTCAAAGCTCACGGGGCGCGCAAGGGCGACCGGATCACGCTGTATATGCCGATGATTCCCGAGGCGGCGATGGCCATGCTGGCCTGCGCACGGATCGGTGCGGTGCATTCGGTGGTGTTCGGCGGATTCAGCCCCGAAAGCCTCGCGGGGCGCATCCAGGACTGCGATTCCAAGCTGCTGGTCACCGCCGACGAGGGCTGTCGCGGCGGGAAACGCATTCCGCTCAAGGCCAATGCCGATGCGGCGGTGGCGCAATGCCCGTCGGTCGCCAGCGTCATCGTGGTGCGCCGCACCGGCGGCGCGGTGCCGATGCTGGCGGGGCGCGACGTGTGGTATCACGAAGCGCGCGAGACCGTCCCCGCCGATTGCCCGCCCGAGCCGATGAGCGCCGAGGACCCGCTGTTCATCCTTTACACCAGCGGCAGCACCGGCAAGCCCAAGGGGGTGCTCCACACCACCGGCGGCTATCTGCTGTGGTCGGCGATGACCTTCGACCTCTTGTTCGGAGCGACGGACTCGGACCTGTTCTGGTGCACCGCCGACGTCGGCTGGGTTACCGGGCATTCCTATGTGGTCTACGGCCCGCTCGCCAACGGGGCCTCGACGGTGATGTTCGACGGGGTGCCCAATTACCCCGATCACGGGCGCTTCTGGGAAACCGCCAGACGCCTCGGCGTCACGATCTTCTATACCGCACCCACCGCGATCCGTGCGCTGATGCGCGAGGGCGATGCTTTCGTGAAGGCGCACGACCGCAGCCAAATCCGCTTGCTCGGCACGGTCGGCGAGCCGATCAATCCGGAGGCGTGGGAGTGGTACCACCGCGTGGTCGGCGACGGCCGCTGCGAGATCGTCGATACCTGGTGGCAGACCGAGACCGGCGCGGCGTTGATCGCTCCGGTTCCGGGCGCGGTGACGACCAAGCCCGGCTCGGCCACGCTGCCGCTGCCCGGCGTCTATCCCCGGCTGGTCGATGCCGAAGGCGGCGTGCTGGAAGGCGCGACTTCGGGCAACCTGTGCCTCACCCACAGCTGGCCCGGCCAGATGCGGACCGTGTGGGGCGATCACGCACGGTTCTTCGCGACCTACTTCACGACATATCCGGGCAAGTATTTCACCGGCGATGGCTGCCGCCGCGATGAGGACGGCTATTACTGGATCACCGGGCGGGTCGATGACGTGATCAACGTCAGCGGGCACCGGATGGGCACCGCCGAAGTCGAAAGCGCGCTGGTGTCGCACCGGCTGGTCGCCGAGGCGGCGGTGGTGGGGATGCCGCACGAGATCAAGGGGCAGGGCATATATGCCTACGTTACGCTTAACGCGAACGAGGAAGGCTCCGACGATCTGCGCGCCGAACTGCGCTTGTGGGTCCGCAAGGAAATCGGCGCGATCGCCAGTCCCGATGCGATCCAGTTCGCCCCCGGTCTGCCCAAGACCCGCAGCGGCAAGATCATGCGGCGGATCTTGCGCAAGATTGCCGAGAACGACACCGCGAACCTGGGCGACACCTCGACGCTCGCCGATCCGGGGGTGGTGGATAATCTGGTGGCGAACCGGGTCGGCTGATCCGCCCGGTCAGAGCGCCAGATTGGCTTTAGGAACCGAAAGGGTCGCCACCAGCCCGCTTGGCTGCCAGTCGTAGGCAATCCGCGCCTGGAGCAGACCCGACAGGTTGCTTTCGATCATCTTGCTGCCGAACCCGGTCAAAAGCGGCGTTTCTTCGACCACGGGCCCACCCGTTTCGGCCCAGGTGATTACCATGGTGTCGCCGTCGACCAAGCCGGAGACATCGAGCGACCCTTCCTCGGTCGATAGCGCGCCGTGCTTCACCGAATTGGTTGCCAGTTCGTGGATTACCATCGTCAGCGCGGTTGCGCAGCGCTCGCCCACACCGGTCCGCTGGACCGCGACCCGAATCCGCCCGCTGAACGCGCCTTCGGAGTCATAGGGGGCCAGCAACACCGTGATCAGATCGGCCAGCAATGCCGCTGACCCTTGAGACCCCGGTAGGGGACGGACCAGATCGTGCGCGCGGCCCAGTGCGGAAAGCCGCTGGGTAAGCTCGCGGGTCATCCCTTCCATCGTTTTCGAGGAGCGGGACGTCAGCATGGTCAGGCCAGTCGCGATAGCCAGCAGGTTCTTGACCCGGTGGCTCATCTCGCCGGCGAGCAGTTCGTGGCCTTCTTCGGCCTGCTTGCGATCGGTGACGTTCAGGAAAATCCCGAACATGACACGGTCGATCAGACCTTCGTCGGCGCCTCGCCCCCGCGCCGAAATCCAGCGAATTTCCTCTCCCAGAACGATCCGGAAATCGATCTCGTAGGAGCCAGATACCGCTCGCGTCGCCATGAAGGCGGCGCGCACCCGGTCACGGTCAGCCGGATGGATATGCGCGGAAAGCTCCTCGAACTCGACGTGTTCGGCCCATTGCAGACCCCACAGGTTGAAGCCCGTCGAGTCCATCGAGAAGGCATTGGTATCGACGTTCCACGACCACAGCGCAACGCACGCGGCTTCTATCGCGCGACGCAAGTGCTCCGTGCTCCACCGACCCGTCGACAATCCAGCGTTAGCCATCAAGCTTCCTTATACGGCGCATTTGCGCGCGATTTGCAGAGATTTCAAATACAAAGGGTCGCTTGACGCCGTCAGGCTCCGGGCTCGCCCGTAAAGTGGAAGGCGGGTGGTGACCCCTACGGGAATCGAACCCGTGTTTCAGCCGTGAGAGGGCCGCGTCCTAACCGCTAGACGAAGGGGCCCGATGACCGGGCGCTGCCAGTACTGCCAACAACAAACGTGTTGCCGCTCGCCTGTGTCGGACCATCGGTTCGCGCGGTCAAGCGCGAGTGGAGATGGTGACCCCAACGGGAATCGAACCCGTGTTTCAGCCGTGAAAGGGCCGCGTCCTAACCGCTAGACGATGGGGCCGTCCGGCACATCGTGCTGGCAGGCCGCGCGTTTAGGCAAGAGGGCGAGGCCGGTCAAGTGGGCGTGTCCATGTGCCGGGCACCAACGCGCTTAATCGGCCCAGGCCGCATCCTCGACATGCAGTTCGGCGGCCGGGCGGTTGCCCCAGTCGTCGATCTTGGGACGGCCCGCGAGCCAGAATCGCCGACCGCGCGCGCCGTGGAGCAAGGCCTGGCCCATCTCCCCTTCGGCCGCGCGAAACGCGATCGCCTTGAACGAAGCGCCGTCGTCGCCCGCCACGATCATCCGGACGTGATCGATGCCGACCACATCGGCCTTGATCATCCGCAGCGGGCCGACCGCGATGCGTGGGCCCGGCCAGCCCATCCCGAACGGCCCGGCACGATCGAGCGCGGCGATCAGGTCGGGGGTCAGTCCGCCGGGGGTCAGTGACAGGTCGAGCCGCAGCGGCTGGTTGCCCGAGGCTGCGGCGACGTCCGCGCCCAGCCGGGCATCCAGCCAGTCGCCCAGCGCGCCAAGTTTGTCCGCTTCGATGGTCAGCCCGGCGGCCATCGCGTGGCCCCCGCCGGCAACCAGCAGCCCGGCTTCGCGCGCGGCAATGATTGCTGCACCCAGATCGACTCCTGCAATCGAACGCCCGGAGCCCTTGCCGAGACAACCGTCGTCTTCCAGCGCAATCACCAGCGCGGGCTTGCCGGTCTTTTCCTTGATCCGCCCGGCGACGATCCCGATGACGCCGGGGTGCCAGCCGCGCCCGGACACCACCACCACCGCGCGGTTGTGCTGCCCGGCCAGCTGCGCTTCGGCGGCTTCCTGGACGACCGATTCGATCCCGCGCCGCTCGTCGTTGAGCCGCGAGAGCTGTGCGGCAATGTCGCGCGCCTCGTCCGGATCGCGCGTGGTCAGCAGGCGCACGCCCAGCGTCGCCTCGCCGACCCGCCCGCCCGCGTTGATCCGCGGGCCGAGCGCGAAGCCGAGATCGCTGCACGTGGGCGCGCGGGTCAGCCGCGCGGCGTCGATCAGGGCGGACATGCCGATGTTGTCGCGCCGCGCCATGACTTTCAGCCCCTGCGCGACCATCGCCCGGTTGAGCCCGTGGAGCGCAGCGACATCGGCCACCGTGCCCAGCGCAACCAGATCGAGCAGCGCGAACAAGTCGGGCTCGGCGCGCCCCTTTCCGTTCTGGCCGGCAAAAAACCCGCGCGTGCGCAGTGTGCGGACGGTGGCGATAGCCAGGAGAAAGGCAACGCCGACTGCGGCAAGGTGGCCAAGCGCCGCACCCTCATCGCTCTCGTCGAGCCGGTTTGGGTTGACCAATGCGGCGGCACGGGGAAGTTCGGGCGAGCACTTGTGATGATCGACCACAATCACATCGACCCCGGCATCGTGCGCAGCGCCCAGCGCCTCGTGCGCCATCGCCCCGCAATCGACCGTCACGATCAGGCTGCTGCCGTCTCCAGCGATCCGCACCAGCGCCTCACCCGAAGGGCCATAGCCCTCGAGCAGCCGATCGGGGATATAGTGCCGCGCCTCGATCCCCAGATCGCGCAGCAGCAGGATCAGCAAGGCCGCGCTGGTCGCGCCATCGACATCGTAATCGCCGTAGATCGTGATTGTCTCGCCGCTCAGCACGCCTTGTGCGAGCCGGTCGGCGGCGGCTTCCATATCGCGCAGGATCGACGGGTCGGGCAGGAACGCGCGCAGGGTGGGGGTGCGCTGGCGGACGAGATCGTCGGGCAGGACCCCGCGCGCGAGCAGCAGCTGGTCCACCAGTCCGTCTCCCGCGCGCCCAGCGCCGTCCCAGTGCGGTGCAGCATCGGCCATGTCCATGCTGCCCCCGCGCCAGCGCCAAGCGCGGCCTTTGAGCGAATGGGTGATGCCGACGACGGAAGTCATCGGCGAGGGCTAACCGATGGCAGGCAGTGAGGGAAGGGGCTCTCCCCGATTGACTCGGGCAACGCAGCGGGCTTGTCTGGCGAAATGCTTCTGATAGTCTGGCACAGCAGGACAGGGGCCGCCCGGGCGATGGCCGAGGCGGCGTTCGAAGGCGCGCGCGGGGCGAGTGAGGCGCTGTTGCTGCCCGCCGAAGAGGCCGGGCCCGAACACCTGCTGGCGGCAAGGGGCTATCTGTTCGCGTGCCCGGAAAATCTTGCCACCATGAGCGGGGCGATGAAGGAGTTTTTCGATCGCTGCTATTACCCGGTGCTGGGGCGGATCGAGGGACGCGCTTATGCCACGCTGATCGCCGCCGGATCGGATGGCAGCGGAGCGCAAGCCCAGATCGACCGGATTTCGACCGGGTGGCGGCTGCGGCGGGTGGCCGAACCGCTGATCGTCAACACGGGCGCGCAGACACCGGAAGCGATCTTTGCCGCCAAAGTGGTGCCGCCGGCCTCGCTCCGGCAGTGCCAGGAATTGGGCGCCGCGCTGGGCGAAGGGTTGGGCCTGGGAATTTACTGATGCAACCTGCACCGACGATTGCGTCCCATCCGGAGGCAACTGGTCTGGTGGGACTCGACGCCTAGCGCATAACGGTGCCACAACCGCCGGGCAGTTAAAGGTTCGGGCGGACAGGGGCTTGGAGCGGGCAGGCCGCTGTACGAGCGAGCATGGGGGTCGGAGGCCATCGTCGAAAAGCCGGACATCGGGGGAAATCCGGATGACCTCCGCAAGGCGGACGGGGAAACGGAGCCGCGCGTGCTCGTCTCGCTGCTTTTTGCGCCGGGTCGGCGGCCCGATGCGGCAGCGGTCGAGGCCTTGGTGGCGGGCGGCGCCTTTGCCGTGTCGCATCGCCCGGCCGGAGCCGGTGCTGGGGACCGTTGCTGGCTTGAGCTTCTGACCACCGGTCTCACTTTCGATCTGTCAGGGCTGGCCCCCGGCACGTCGGCCGAACCTTTCGCATTCGCGCACCACTACGGGCTCGGAAGCGATCAGGGCACCGCGACCGCCGAGACGATCACGCTCGCCCTCGGACCCCATCTGGCAGGCGCCGAAGGGCTGCTGCCGGTGGTGCGCGCGGCGGCGGGCCTGGCGATGGCGCTGGCCGCGCTCCCCGGCGTACTGGCGGTCGGCTGGCGACCGGCACGTGCGTTATCGGGTACGGCGCACTTTACCTCGAGCGTGGGATCGTGGCTGGCGGGTGGAGCTTTCCCGGCCTTGGGGCTGACCGCGCTTCACCGCTCGCCCGATGGAGCGATGACCAGCGAAGGACTCGCGCTGTTGACCGGACAGGAGCTGCGGCTTGAGCCTGCCGCCGGTTCCCAGCCAGCTGGCGATGCCCGGCTGGCGGTGCGCCTGATCGACCGGCTCATTGCCCTCGGCCCTGTCCGCGCCAGCGTGACGCTCGAGCTGATCGCGGACCAGACTATCGTGCTCGAACCGGACCCGCGCGGAAACGAGCCCGACCGACAGGGCAGGGTTGCGCCGCTGGTCCGGGCGCGGCGGGTGCAGGGATGAGCCGGGCCGATCTGCCGTTCCGCTCGGTCAACCGACGCGGCGATGCGGGGCACCAGCCCGACCTCCAGCGCCATCATCTGTTGCCGCGTCAGCTGCTCCAGCGCCGCAGCTTCGTGACGATGTTCGAACGAATCGGCCTCGACCGGCTGGGCTTCGACGATTTCCGTCGCAACGGTCTGCTGCTTCCGGCCAGCGAGGCCTCGGCGTTGCGGACCGGATTGCCGCTGCATCGGGGGCCGCATCGCAATTACAACGCGCTGGTGATCGAGCGGGTCGGGCAGATCGAGGCCGGATGGCGCGCTCCGGGGGCACGCGACGCGGAAGGACATGAGGCGCTCGCCCGGCTGACACTGCTCCAGCGTGCGCTGCGTCGCCGCCTGCTCGCCGAAGTTCCCGCATTGGGTCGCCGCAAAGCCGCTCTGCTCAGCCGCCGTGACCCGGCGCGCCGCAGTGAAGACTTTGCCGCGCTGGATGCGCTGGCCGACGAACTGTGGCCCGCGACAGAGGGAGCCTAGCCCGCCAGCAACTCCGCCTTGGCCGCGTTGTATTCGGCTTCGATCCGGTCGACCCGCGCCGCCACGGTTTCAACCGCCGTAACCGCGCCGATGCCCTGGCCCGAACCCCAGATGTCCTTCCACGCCTTAGCCTCGGTATTGCCGCCCGAGCCGAAATTCATCGCGCTGGGGTCGCTGGTGGGCAGGTTGTCCGGATCCAGCCCCGCGTTGATGATCGAGGAGCGCAGGTAGTTGCCGTGGATGCCGGTGAACAGGTTGGTATAGACGATCCCGCTCGCGTTGCTCTCGACGATGCCCTGCTTGTATCCTTCGGTGGCGTTGGCTTCGACCGTGGCGATCCATGGGCTGCCGATATAGGCAAAATCGGCCCCGAGAGCTTGCGCGGCGAGGACCGATCGGCCGTTGGCGATCGAGCCCGAAAGCGCGATCAGTCCGTCGAACCAGGTGCGCAGTTCCTGCATGAAAGCGAACGGAGAAAGCCCCCCGGCATGACCGCCCGCGCCGGCCGCGACCGGGATCAGCCCATCGGCACCCTTCTCGATCGCCTTGCGGGCGAATCGGTCGTCGATTACGTCGTGCAGCACGATCCCGCCCCAGCGGTGCGCGGCGGCGTAAACGTCCTCGCGCGCGCCGAGCGAAGTTATCAGCATCGGCACCTGCCACTTTTCGCACAGCGCCATGTCTTCATCGAGCCGGTTGTTGGTCTTGTGGACGATCTGGTTGACCGCGAACGGTGCGGCGGGTCGATCCGGGTTGTCGCGGTTGTGCTCGGCCAGTTCCTCGGTCAGGCGGTGGAGCCATTCATCCAGCTGACTGATCGGGCGCGCGTTGAGCGACGGAAACGATCCGACAAGCCCGGCCCTGCATTGCGCGAGGACAAGTTCGACGCCCGAGACGATAAACAGCGGTGAACCGATAATGGGCAGGCGCAGACGGTCGAACGGAGCGGGAAGGGGGCGCGGCATCGGCATTCTCTCCAAGTTTAATCGACCGGTTAAAGCTCCTATGGGGCGCCGGCCGCACTGTCAAAATACCTGAACGCCATGCCCGAAAACCCGCGGATTTGCGTCGAAGGTGACGAAGGTGACGGGGTCCTGAAGGACAACCGGGAGGGTCCCCACTGGTGAAAGTGCGAAAGGGCGATTCGGGGGAGTGCGTGCCGGTCATTTGCGACACTTTTTCGGGTCGGGCGGGGATAGGAAAGTAAATTGAGCTGATCGCTCATCCTGGTGGGGGCCCGCCGCGCATGCGGCACCATAAGGCTGGGGGTTTCTTGCGGCGTCGAAGCTGGCATCCAAACGCCTCGGGAAAGTGCTACCGCCGCCTCATGCACCCCACTATCCTCGCCCTGGCGCGCGACGACCTGCACCGCGTCTCCAAGCAGCCGGTCGACCGGCTCCGGCTGATCGCGGGACTGGGGGTCAAGGGCGATGCCCATGCCGGGCTGACCATGCAGCACCGTTCGCGCTGGGTGAAGCAACGCACCGTTCCCAACCTGCGCCAGGTCCACCTGATCCACGCGGAACTGTTCGAGGAACTGGCGGATAGGGGCTTTGCCATCTCGCCCGCGCAGATGGGCGAAAATGTCACCACCCGCGGGATCGATCTGCTGGCATTGTCGGCGAGAACCCGGTTGCGGCTGGGTGACGACGCGGTGATCGAACTCACCGGTCTGCGCAACCCGTGCTTCAAGCTCAACGGCATAGCCACCGGCCTGATGGATGCGGTACTTGAAAAAGGGCCGGGCAAATCGCTGATCCGCAAGGCCGGGGTTATGGCGATTGTCGTTGTCAGCGGCGACGTGGTGGTCGGCGATTGTCTTGAACAGATTTCGACGCCGGAGCGGTTCGAACCGTTGAAGGCAGTCTAACCCCGCCGGGTCACCGGTTCGAATACCGACCAGCCAGTGCGCTGGACCAGGCGTTCCAGTGCGAACGTGCCAAGCTGCGAATTGCCCCGCTCGTTGAGCCCGGGCGACCACACAGCGATCGAGGCGATCCCCGGCGCGATCGCCATGATCCCGCCCCCGACCCCCGATTTGGCGGGCAGGCCGACGCGATAGGCGAATTCGCCCGAGCCATCGTAATGCCCGCAGCTCAGCATCAGGGCGTTGATTCGCCGCGCCCGCTGG
Source organism: Sphingomonadales bacterium (assembly GCA_038256425.1). Classification (GTDB taxonomy): domain Bacteria; phylum Pseudomonadota; class Alphaproteobacteria; order Sphingomonadales; family Sphingomonadaceae; genus Novosphingobium. The sequence continues at coordinate 16,626 of JBBSKI010000003.1, read as the reverse complement.
GCCGAGACGACCGAACTGGCCGAGCCCGGTATCCGTCCGCCGTTCATCAGGAACCGCCCGGCCAAGGCCAATTGACGGCATGACATCGCCAGCGCGCACTGGTGGAAATAGTGCGCCAGTGGCAGCTCGATCGGGTGATGGATATTGCCGAAAGCGCGCATGTAGCTGGCCAGCGCCACGTTGCGGAAGCCGGTCTCCGCTTCCCCGCGCGCGACATCTTCGTCGATCACAATGCTCTCGTCGCCAGCCAGCGCGCGCATGAAACGCAGCATCTCGGCAATCGACTCGCTAGGGGTGTGGCTGCCCAGCAGGATATCGGAGACCACGATAGCGCCGGCGTTGATGAACGGATTGCGCGGGATGCCCTTTTCGGTTTCGAGCTGGACGATCGAATTGAACGCAGATCCGGATGGCTCGCGACCGACCCGCTTCCACAATTCGTCGCCGACCAGTCCCAGCGCCAGGGTCAGCCCGAAGACCTTGGATACGCTCTGGATCGAGAACGAGGTGTCGGCTTCGCCGGCGGTATAGCTGGTGCCATCGGCCATGATGACCGCCATGCCGAAATGCGACGACGAGACCTTGCCCAGCGCGGGGATATAGTCGGCGACTTTGCCGCGATCGGAGACCTGCTCCATTTCCGCCGCAATTTCCGCGACGATGACCCCGAGTTCGTCCACGTCCAAAACTCCCCCGGGCCCCCGTTCAGTTCAGCACATGTTCGATCCCGTATACCCGCGCCGCAGTCCCGGCAAACAGCGCGCGCTTTTCGTCTGCCGATGCGCCTGCTGCCAGCCGCTTGAACGTGTTCCACAGTGTGGCGTAGCTCGCGCCCCACTTGTCGACCGGGTAATTGCTTTCGAACATCGCCCTGGCGGGGCCGAACGCTTCGATGCAGGTGTCGATATACGGCTTCCACAGCTCCGCGAGCGCTTCCGACGAATAGCCTGCTTCGGGTCCTTCGGCGGGCATCGCGCAAAACGCCATGGCCAGACCGCCGAGTTTGACCGAAACGTTGGGGCACTGCGCCAGCGCGTGGATATTGCCACGCCAGCGTTCGAAGTTCTCGTCCAGCTTGCCCGCGTAGCTGGCGACACCCAGCGGGGTGCCGCAATGGTCAAGGACGATGGACGTGTCGGGGAAGGCGCGGGCAAGAGCGATGACGTCGGGCAGTTGCGGTTCCACCACCCATGCATCGAAGCTGAGGCCCAGCGTCGCGAGGCGGGCGAACCCGGCCCGGAATGTCGCGTCACCGAGAAGGTGCTGCTTCGCGCCAAAGGGACGGCCCAGAACTTCGCCATCGGCATCCCACGCCGCGCTGTGGCGGATGCCGCGAAAGCGTCCGTTACCAGCCGCAATCAACGCGTCGAGCGTCTCGACCACCGCATCGCCCCGCAACAGGTCGGCATGGCCGACAATCCCGGCGCAGGCGCGCAGGGGTCCATAAAGTCCGCTCGCGCTCTGCGCCGCAACCCCGCCGACGAACTCGACCTCGCCGATCGACTTGAGCGCCTCTGAAGCGCCTGCGCGATAGAATGCACCGCACTCCATGAACACCGTGGCGACCACGTTGTGGCCCCTCGAGGTATCGGCCAGCAGACCGTCGAAAGTGTAATACGGCGTGCGCGCGATCGAGGCGATGAACGAATGGTGCGGCTCTGGAAACGCAGCGACCAGCGGCCGCAGGTCCCACAGATGGTGATGCGGATCGACGATCGGCAATTCGGGCTCGAGGATCGCTTCGGTCATGGTCTCTCCGTATCGGATTAGGCTCAAACTTCGGTTGTCGCGGCATGCGCGCGGTTTGACAATGCCATGTTTGGGACTCTGTGTGGCGGCCTCTGCGCGTTACCTTGCAACCCCGTTTGCAGCGCTCAGGATCGCGCGGACGCTGGCGGTGGCGACGTCCTCGTCGATCCCCACGCCCCACACCGTCTCGCCCGAGGGAACAACGCATTCGACATAGGCCGCGGCGCGCGCGTCGGAACCGGCGCCCATCGCGTGTTCGGTATAGTCGCGCACTTCGATCGCAACGCCGAACGCCTCCGCCAGCGTCGCCACCACCGACGAGATCAGCCCGTTGCCGCGCCCGCTGACACTGCGCTCGCGCCCGGCCTCGGCGATCTTGCCAGCAAACAGCCGCGCCCCATCGCTCCCGCGCGCTTCCTCGTAATCGAGCAGCTGGAAGTGCTGCGGCGCGTTGAGGCGATAGACCCGCTGGAACACCGCCCAGATGTCGTCGGCCTGCAGTTCGCGGCCCGCCTCGTCGGCCAGCAACTGGACGTGGCGCGAGAAGTGCGCCTGCATGCGCTTGGGCAGCTTGAGCCCCTGGTCCTGCTCGAGCACCCAGGCGAATCCGCCTTTGCCCGATTGGCTGTTGACCCGGATCACCGCCTCGTAGGATCGCCCCAGGTCCGCCGGATCGATCGGCAGGTAAGGCATCTCCCAGGTCAGGTCGTTCTGCTTCTCGCGAGCCTCGAAGCCCTTTTTGATCGCGTCCTGATGGCTGCCCGAGAACGAGGTATAGACCAGTTCGCCCACATACGGATGGCGCGGGTGGATCGGCAGCTGATTGCAGTATTCGACCGTGCCGGCGATTTCGTCGATGTCCGACAAGTCGAGCTGCGGATCGACCCCTTGCGAATAGAGGTTGAGCGCGACCGTCACCAGATCGCAATTGCCGGTGCGCTCGCCATTGCCGAACAGGCAACCTTCGACACGATCGGCCCCGGCCATCAGCCCCAGCTCGCACGCGGCGATACCGGTGCCGCGATCGTTGTGGGTATGAAGCGAAATTACCACGGCGTCGCGGTTGGGGATGGAGCGCCCGAACAGCTCGATCTGATCGGCATAGACGTTGGGGGTCGCGCATTCGACGGTGGAAGGCAGGTTGAAGATGATCGGCTTGTCGGGGGTCGGAGCCAATACCTCCATCACCGCCGCGCAGACCTCGACCGAAAAGTCGACCTCGGCGGTCGAGAACGTTTCGGGGCTGTATTCGAAGCGCCAGTCGGTGTCGGGGTAGCGCGCCGCCTGATCGCGCATGACTTTCGCGCCTTCGATCGCGATGGCCTTGATTTCGGCCTTGCTCATCCCGAACACGATCCGCCGCCACGCCGGGCTGACCGCGTTGTAGAGGTGGACGATCGCGGTCCGCGCGCCTTCGAGGCTGGCGAAGCTGGTCTCGATCAAATCGCGGCGCGATTGGGTGAGAACTTGCGGGGTGACGTCGGCTGGGATTCGGCCCGAGCGGACCAGACCCTGGATATAGTCGAAATCGGTCGCGCCCGAGGCGGGGAAGCCCAGCTCGATTTCCTTGATCCCGATGCGGCATAGAAGATCGAAGAACCGGGTCTTTTTTTCCGCTCCCATCGGATCGACCAATGCCTGATTGCCATCGCGCAGATCGGTCGAGAGCCAGCGCGGGGCTTTTGTAATGACCTGTGCCGGCCAGCGGCGGTCGGGCAGGTTTATCGGCGGGAACGGTCGGTACTTGACCGAGGGATCGGTGAGCATGGGCATGGCGGCAACTCGCGGCTTGATCAGCGTCGGGGGATTGTGCGGCTGGTCCCTTGGGCGACGCGCACCGTCAGCAGGACGACACGCGGATCACGCCCAAGGGCGGATAAGTCGCAGAGTAAGTCCGGTCCGGCACATGCGGGCGCTATGCGTCGGAGGCAGCGTTTTGTCCAGCGGACAAATGCCGCAGCCCCCGAATGCGCAATATTATTGCGCTATCCTTATTCTCTCGAAAGGCGCGCTGATCTCGAGGTCGACCTTGTCTCCGATCACCGGAATGCCCGTTGTGATCCCGAATTGCGAACGCAGGATCGTGGCCTTCCCCGAAAAGCCGACAGTCACCGCGCCCCCCATCGGCGATTTTCCTGCGCCATAGAATTTCGCCGCGATGGTCACCGGCCGGGTGACTCCGTTGAGGGTCAGTCGCCCGGCGATGGTCGCGCTGAGCCCGTCCTTGCCCGGCTTCACCGCGGTCGAGACAAAGCGGGCATCGGCAGGCTCTGGGCCGAAGAAGTCCGGCTTGCCCCCCGCCTTGCCCGCACGCAGCAGATGCTCGTTGAGCCCGGCACTCGCGGTCAGCACTTTGGAAACCGGGACAGTTACGTCGACCTTTGCCGCCGCGAGGTTCTTCGGATCGAGCACGAGCGTTCCGGTAGCGTCGCCGAACACGCCGAAATAGTCGCTGAAGCCAAGATGATCGACATGCCACCCGATCAGCGTGTGGGCGGGATCGAGCTTGTAAGTCCCCGCAACCACCCGGGTCCGGTCGGGCTTACCGGGGACCACGGTCGGCATCTGGGCGAGCAGCGGCACCGTGAGGAGGCTCAGCACGACAGCGGGGGCGAGCAGGCGGGGCAGGGACATAACTCTCTCCGGGCGGTGGCTCATCGGCTTGTGCCCCTGCATACCCGCGCGATCAAGCCTTGCCGCCCTTGGGGTACTTGCTAGCCTCTGCTTATGAGCGATGCCATCACCCCATTCACCCTGTCGATCTCGCAATCTGCGCTCGACGATCTTGCGACCCGGCTGCGGCTGACCCGCTGGCCCGAGCAGGAGCCGGTCAGCGACTGGAGCCAGGGCGTGCCACTTGCGGCCTTGCAGGATTTCGCCGGCTACTGGCGCGATCGATACGATTGGCGACGGTGCGAGGCACGGCTCAACGCACTGGGCCAGTTCACGACCGAGATCGACGGTCTGAGCATCCATTTCCTCCACATCCGTTCACCCCATCCGGGTGCAATGCCGCTGTTGCTGACTCACGGCTGGCCGGGTTCGGTGATCGAATTCATGGGCGTGATCGGGCCGCTGAGCGATCCGGTGGCGCATGGCGGGCGGGCGGAGGACGCCTTCGATCTGGTGATCCCCTCGCTGCCCGGCTACGGCTTTTCGGGCAAGCCGGCCGCGACCGGCTGGGGGGTCGAACGCATCGCCCAGGCCTGGGCCGTGTTGATGAAACGGCTCGGCTATGCCGAGTGGGTCGCGCAGGGCGGTGACTGGGGTGCGGCGGTGACCACCGCGATCGGCGTGCAGGCTCCTGCGGGGTGCAAGGGGATCCACCTCAACATGCCGATCGCGCGACCCTTGCCCGAAGACCTCGCGGCGCCAGGGCCGGACGAACTGAGGGCGCTCGCGGCGCTGAAGCACTATCAGGATTGGGACTCGGGCTATTCGACCGAGCAGCGCACGCGGCCGCAGACCGTCGGATACTCGCTGGTCGATTCGCCAGTGGGGCTGGCCGGTTGGATCTATGAGAAGATGTGGGCGTGGACTGATAACGGCGGTGCGCCCGAAGACGCGCTGTCGCGCGATGCGATGCTCGACAACATCATGCTTTACTGGCTGCCTGCCACCGGGGCCTCGGCCGCGCGGCTATATTGGGAGAGCTTTGGCAGCTTCGCTCCGCAGAGGATCGAGATTCCAGTCGGTGTCAGCAACTTTCCGAAGGAAATCCTCCCCGCCCCGCGCAAGTGGGCGGAACGCAACTACCCGCGGCTAGTCCACTGGGGCGAAATGGCGAAGGGCGGACACTTCGCGGCGTGGGAACAGCCCGAAGCGCTTGTTGCGGAACTGCGGACCTGTTTTGCCAAAATGCGGTAATCCGAAGGCAGGCCTCACCCGCACCGTGCGCCGGTAATCAGCCGCTTGGTCTGATCGAGCAGCACGTTCAGCCGCTTCTCGTTGAAGTCCATCGTCACCATGTCGTCGGGACCGATCCAGCGAATGTTCTCATGGCCGACCGCCTTGGCGAGATCGGCGCGGGTGGTCGGGCGATCTTGGCGACCCACGAACGGTGCGACCTTGCTGGCACCGCAGCCGTCGCCCTCACCCTCCGGCGGGGCGGTCTCGGGTGCGGGGCTGGGCGAGGTGCCAGGAGCGGAAGGGCGGGGCGGCTTTACGGTCTCGGTCGGCACCGGCTCCACTTTCGCATTGGTCGTCGCCATCGCCGCAGGTGATCCGGTCGATGCGGCGGGCTCCACGTTTTCGTTGCAGGCAGCGAGCGCCAAGACAGCCGTGGCCACGAACCAAACTTTGCGCATCAGGCGGGTCTCCTTCTCTGATCGACAGGCTGACGCAAGCCATTGCGCTGGTCAACTGGTGCAGCCGAGAGGAGCTTGCATCCGGGCCGTTCAGGAACCTCTCAATCCCTCAGTCTCGCAACTCAGCGCATTGCCGAACGGGCCTTGCTGCGACCGGCAGCGATCACATCGACCGCGGGGACGATCCGATAGCGGGCCTGGATCAGGCTGAAAATTCCAAACAGTATCAGTCCGACCGCGACGAGGGTGTAGAGGCCACCGGTTTCGCTGAGCGAAGCAACCGCATCGCCCATGCCCTTGGCCTGCTCCGCGCTTTCGGTCTGCGCTGCCCGGATAAACGAATATCCGATCACCGCGAACACGAGCCCGCGTGTGGCCACGCCGATCCGACCAATGATCTCGGTAAATCGCGGCGCATCGGCGGCCATCAGCTTCATGTGCTTGCCTTTGAAGGTGCGATAGAACTGCCAGCCACCCACCGCGATGAAGCCCAGTGCCACCAGCCACAAGCCGGTGTCGCCGAGTTCGGTATCGAGCAGCGTGCGAGTTGCCTCGCGCGAGGTTTCGCCGTCACTCGATGCCGACTTCGCTGAGCCATACCCAATGAATTGCGAAGCCGTATAGGCCAGCGAGAGGTGGATGACTCCGCTGAGAAACTGCGCGCCGCGGCCAAGCAATCCTTTGGGATCGTTACCCTTGCCTTCGATGTCCAAAAACGCGCAGGTCAGCCGGTAAATGCCATAGGCGAGCAGGCCCAGCGCGGTCAGCAGCAACAGCGCATCCCCCATCGGCATGTCTTCGATGGCATCGAATACGCCGTTCTTGCCCTCTTCGGCCTTGCTGCGCGCGGAAAGCGCCAGCCAGCCGAACAGGATGTAAACGATGCCGCGCGCGGCGTAACCGGCCTTGGCGAGCCAATCGAGTCGTGCTGCGCGTGCCATGCTTTATCCCCTTGCCGCGTTGATCGCGGGGGAAGAACGGCGGGCGGGGGGGGACGTTCCTGGCGGCGGCCTTCAAACCTCAGACGTTGAACTTGAAGTGCAGCACGTCGCCGTCCTGGATGGCGTATTCCTTGCCTTCCTGGCGCAGCTTGCCGGCATCGCGGGCGCCAGCCTCGCCGCCCAGCGCAATGTAGTCCGGGTAGGCAATGGTTTCGGCGCGAATGAAGCCGCGCTGCATGTCCGAATGGATCGCACCTGCGGCATCGGGCGCTTTCGCGCCCTTCTCAACCGTCCAGGCGCGCGCTTCCTTGGGGCCGACGGTGAAGAAAGTGATCAGGTGCAGCAGCTCATACCCGGCGCGGATGATCCGGGCGAGCCCAGCTTCGGACAACCCCAGTTCGGCGAGAAACTCGGGCCGATCTTCGGGCGGCATGGTGACGATGTCTGCCTCGATCGCCGCAGAGACAACCACCGCTTCGGCTCCCTCGGCTTTCGCCTTGGCGAAGACCCGGGCCGAATAGGCATTGCCCTCCTTCGCCGCGCCTTCCTCGACGTTGCAGACATAGAGCACCGGCTTGGCGGTGAGCAGCTGGGCCTGGGCGAGCAGACGGGCTTCCTCCTCGTCCTTCGCTTCGGTCAGCCGGGCGGGCTGGCCTGCGCGCAACAGGTCGAGCGCGCGGCCGAGCACGGTCGCGGCGGCCTTGGCCTCCTTGTCGCCCTGCTGGCCCTTTTTGACGAGGTTGGGGACGCGCTTTTCCAGGCTCTCCAGATCGGACAGCATCAGCTCGGTCTCGACCGTCTCGGCGTCCGAAATCGGGTCGATCTTGTTGTCGACGTGCTGGATGTCGTCATCCTCGAAGCAGCGCAGGACATGGACGATCGCATCGACCTCGCGGATGTTGCCGAGGAACTGGTTGCCCAGCCCTTCGCCCTGCGAAGCACCGCGCACGAGCCCCGCGATATCGACGAAGCCCAATTGGGTGGGGATGATCTTGGCGCTCTTGGCGATGGCGGCAAGCGCATCGAGCCGCGGATCGGGCACGCCCACGTTGCCCACGTTGGGTTCTATCGTGCAGAACGGATAGTTCGCCGCCTGCGCTGCCTGCGTCTCGGTCAGCGCGTTGAACAGGGTGGACTTGCCGATATTTGGCAGGCCGACAATTCCGCAACGAAAACCCATCATGCACTCCGAGCCGGCAAAGCGCGCGCCTTAGCGATGGATTGGCGCGAACGCGAGCGCGCAGGAAATTTTCAACCCTTCGCGTGTATCGTCGGACGATGAACAGAATTCTTCCCTTCGCTGCCGCGCTGCTTCTGAGTGGCTGCGGCGATAGTCCCGAGGCCCGCCTCGATCGCGCCGCCAAGGCTTACGCCGCGCACGATTATCGTGGCGCTCAAGTCGATCTGGGCGCGGTCTTGCAGGAGCGGCCGGGCGATGCGCGCGCGCTGGAGCTCGCGGCGCGAGCGCATCTGGCGCAGGGTGACGGGGTCGCGGCGCAGGCCGCGCTCGATCAACTGGCGCGCAAGCCGGCCGACTTTGCATTGCTCGCCGGGGAAGCAGCACTGCTTCGCGGCAAGGCTGAGCTGGCGTCCAAGGCGGTTGAGGGTGTGGAGAATGCCGAGGCCGCGCGGATCCGCGCGCTGGCGCATTTGATGCTGGGCGATTCGGATGCGGCGGCCAAAAGCTTTACGGACGGCGAAAAGCAGCCGGGCAACAAGGCGCGTCTTTTTGCCGATCATGCGATGTTTCAGCTTGGGCGCGGCGATGAGACTGCTGCGCGATCGCTGGCCGAGCGGGCTCTGAAAGCGGATCCCGGTGGGCTCGATCCGCTGCTCTCGGCAGCACGGCTCGCGGTGGCAGAAGGCGATCTGGCGCGCGGGCTCGGCTATTATGACCGCGCTGCGAAAGCGTATCCGGGAAATCTCGCCGCCTTGACCGGGAAGTCGGCGGTACTCGGCGATCTGGGCCGCACCAAGGAACTCGCCCCGCTGCTCGCCTCGCTGGGCGAGGTTGCCGGCGGAACCCCGGCAGTCGCCTATCTCGAGGCACGGGCCGCGGCGGGACGCAAGGACTGGAAGGCGGTGCGCGACATCCTGCAACCCATCGAGCGCCAGCTCGGCACGCGTGACGACGCGATGCTGTTGTATGCTCAGGCGCAGCTGCGGCTGGGGCAGGCGAGCGATGCGCGGACGCGGCTCGCTCCGCTTAATCGGCGCGCACCCGGGCATGGGCTGACCGCGCTGCTGTTGGCGGAAGCGCAATTGGCGGGAGGTGACGCCAAGGCAGCAGTCGCGACCCTCAGGCCGTTTGCTGCAAAGGCCGAGGCCAGTCGTGCGGTGCTGGCGTTAATGGCCAGGGCGTCGCGCGCGGCGGGCGATCCTGCGGCGGCCAGTTACGCCGACCGCGCCCGGTACCCCACCCCTGAAGCACTCGCGAGCGAGCTGGCGAAAGGCGATGCGGCTTTGCGCAAATCGGATTGGAAGGGCGCCTCGGCGGCCTATCAGCGGATACTTGCCGAAACCGACGGCCGAAACCCGCTGGTGCTCAACAATCTCGCGTTTGCCGAATCGATGCTGGGTAACAAGGTGCGGGCGCTCGGTTACGCGGAACGGGCGTTGAAGCTGGCTCCGGCCAATCCCTCGGTGATGGACACCGCCGGCTGGCTACTGGTCGAGACCAAGGGCGATCGGGCCCGCGCACTCGATTTGCTGAACGCAGCGGCAAAGTCCGCTCCGGACAACGCCACAATCCGCGCGCACCTCGCCGAAGCGAAGGCGCGCGGTTGATTGGAGGTCAGGCGAAGGCGGGACGAGCCGCGCGCATGCCATTGACCGAACGGCGGCGGCGGGAGAACGCCAGGCCGATCAGCCCGAGGCCGAGCAGGCCAAGCATTTCGGGTTCCGGAACCGGGGTTCCGCCAGTGCTGCCACCGGTGCTGCCACCAGTGCTGCCGCTGCTCGTGATCGTCCCCGCGCCGGTCGCCGAGGTGACGTTGCCTGCACCAGTGATCGACTGATAGCGCACGAAGAAATCGCTCAGCGTCAGCGAGGTCGGCGCACTGGCGAAGCCCAGCGAAAGCGTGCCGCTGCCAGTCTGGCCATCGAGCACCCCGTCATTGCCCGAGCAGCTGTTGGATCCCCCGGACTTGAAGCAGACATCGACCGTGTTGAACGGGCTGGGCACTTGTCCACCCAGCAACGCATTGCCGTAAGTCCCGGTCGAGCTGGCGCCGGTGATCTCCGGGTTGGTGTCGAAGCCAAAGCTCGAGATCCGCGAATCGACCGATCCGCTGGTGGTATTGGTTACGGTATAGTTGAAATTGTAGCTGGTTCCGGTGATCCCGGTCAGGGTCATCGTGGTGCTGCCGGTGAGGCCGGAGATGACGTTGCCGTCAGCCATTCCATTGAAGCTGAGTGTTACCGTCTGCCCGACCTTGGAGCTATCGAGCGTGATCGCATCGGCCCAGGCGGCAGTCGAGGAGAGCGCAGCGGCTGCGCCACACGTCAGAGCAATCGAGCGAAACAGGTTCATGGTCTTCGGCCCCCAAGGCAGTGAAGTTAACGACCATGAGAGGCAAAAACCGTGCCAGCGGTGGATTTTGGCGAGTTTTTTAGTTAACACGTAGCCCGGATGTAAATTCAACCGACGTTTTTTACGGCTTTGAGCAAGGTGCGTCAGTCGGCCAGCCGCAACGCCAGGTCGTTGAGGAACCGCACGTCGTCGCCTTTGGCAAGCCATCCGGCCTCGGCCGCCACCGCGCCAAGCATGGCGGACAGATCGTCCAGTTCGGCCTTTGCATAATTGCCCAGGACATACCCATGCACCCGGTCCTTGTGCCCGGGATGGCCAATCCCCAGGCGCACCCGGCGGAAATCCGGGCCGATGTGCTGGTCGATCGAACGCAGACCGTTATGGCCGGCCGTGCCGCCGCCGGTCTTCACCTTGACCTTGAACGGAGCAAGATCGAGCTCGTCGTGAAATACGGTCAGCGCCTCGACGCCAAGCTTGTAGAAGCGCAGCGCCTCGGCGACCGAACGTCCACTCTCGTTCATGAAGGTCGCGGGCTTGAGCAGCAGGATCCGCGTCCCACCAACCCTGCCATCGTGCAGCCAGCCGGAAAACTTCTTCTGCACCGGACCAAAGCCGTGGACTTCGACCAGGGTGTCCGCGGTCATGAACCCCACGTTGTGGCGATTCATGGCGTATTGCGGACCGGGATTGCCGAGGCCGACCCAAAGCTGCACGCTTCACCCCTCCGGCATGCGGGAAGGGGCCGGGGGTGGGCCTACCCGACTGAAAACCAGCAAACCCCACCCCAAACCCCTCCCGCATGCGGGAGGGGTTCAAGTGAGTTAAGCAGCGGCAGCCTCGCCCTCGGCGGCGGCTTCAGCGTCTTCGCTGCGCAGACCGGACGGGGCGACGATCGTGGCGATGGTGAAATCGCGGTCGGTGATCCCGCTGGTCGAACCGGCGGGCAGGGTGACATTGCTGATGTGGATCGAATCGCCGATATCAAGACCAGTCACGTCGATCTGGATGTCGTCCGGGATCTTGTCCGCATCGCAGACCAGTTCAAGCTCATGGCGCACGATGTTGAGCACGCCGCCGCGCTTGAGGCCCGGCGAATCTTCTTCATTGATGAAGAGCACGGGCACCGAGACATCGACCGTTGAATCCTTCGCGAGGCGGAAGAAATCGACGTGCAGCGGGCGCTCGCTGACCGGGTGAAAATGCACGTCCTTGGGCAGGGTGCGGACCTTCTTGCCACCGACGTCGAGCATGACGACCGAGTTGGTGAAGTGCCCCGTGCCGAGCATGCGGGCCAGGGCGCGCTCCTCGACATGGATGCTCAAGGGTTCTTCCTTGCCGCCATAGACGACGGCGGGGATGCGGCCTTCGCGACGCAGTGCCCGGGAGGCTCCCTTGCCAGCCCGGTCGCGCGTCTCGGCCGCCAGGGTAAGAGCTTCGCTCATCTTACTGACCTTCCGATTGCTTGTTGTGCTTCCCGCCCGCCGCGCCTCCAGGGATGACCATGACGTGGGAAGCGGGGCCGTTAGGCGCGAACGGGCGAAAAAGCAAGCTACTGCCAAATGCTACTGTACGCGGCGCACCGCGAACCCCTGTGCGGCGAGCAGCGCGGGCAGGCCATCCACTCCGGCGACATGCGCTGCCCCCACCGCCACGAACGGGCGTTGCCCGGCGCGCAACATCGCCGCAACCTGCCGGGTCCATTCCCGATTGCGCCCGACCAGTAGCGCCTCGCGCAGCCGAGGGTCGGCGAGCATGCCACCATGCGCCTCGGCATCGAGCGTGGCCATGTCGCCGCTGGCCCAGGCGTCGACCAGCTTCTTGCCCTTGTCGGGAGCCGCGCTCTCTTCGATCACCGCATCCAGCAAGATCCGTTGTGCGCTCGGAGCCAATTCGTCGAACACCGAAAGCTGGCCCGCCAGCGTTTCGAGCCCAACCACCGGGCGATTGCCGGCCTTGGCCTGAAGCGCCACGTCCGCCCCGTTGGCTGGGTCGAAACCTGCTCTCGCCTCGATCGCCAGACCCAGGGTAAGCGCCGCCGCCCAGTCCTCAAGGCTGGCGAACTGGCCGGGATCGAGCCGGGTCTCGGACAACGCCTTTTTCAGTTCGGCGCGATGCCTGGGATCGACGCGGGTTTCCAGCGGCGGCTGGCCGGGCGTGGTGCCCAGCTCCAGAAAGGTCGCCCGGCTCGCTGCGTCGCCGGGTCCCTCGGCAATTTCGAGCACCAGCCGGTCCGAGGCGGCGATCGCCTTGTCCAGCGCCGGGCTGCCCCACTCGAGGCCATCGGGCAGCGCATGGATCGTCCCGAATACATAGCCCTTGGTCCCGCCCGGCGCGGTGACTTCCCACAACGCCGGGTGGCGCTGGGGCGCGGGTTCTCCGCTGCACGCGGCAAGCAGCAGCGCAACCAAAGGAACCGCAAAACGCATCAATGAAACCCCCAACACGGCACCCCGCTATTGCAACCGCTGGCTGACGATCCCTTTGCCCGATAGCACGTCCTGCACGCTCCCGCCGCCCGCCAGATGCCCCGCACCGACCGCGAGGAACACCGTGCCCGGTGTCTCCAGCCGCTTGTCGATCCATTCGGCCCAGGCCCGGTTGCGCCGCGACAGAAGCACTTCGACCAGTTCAGCGTCGCTCTTGTCCGCGTTCATCAGTGCGGCAAGGCCATCGGCATCGCCTTCGCCCCACTCGACGATCAGATTGTCGACCTGCGAGGTTACCTGTTCGAGATTGTCGACCACTTGCCGCAGGTAATTAAGCTGGCTGGCCTCGGGCAGCGAATCGAACAGGCCAAGCTGATAGGCCGCGGTTTCCAGCGCTTCCTGCGTCTTGCCCGATGCCTTGGCGCGCCCGGCTAGCTGGATTTCGACCCCCTGATCGAGCTGATACCCGGCCCGCAGCAGCGGCAGCGAGGAGAGCACCACGGCGGCATACCACGGCTTGAACCGGTCGAGCCCGGCGACGGGGATTGAGGCCTGCTCAAGTGCCGCCTCGAAGGCCGCACGGTCGGCGACGGACAATCTGCCGCGCAAGGTTTGGCCGGGCGGCAGCATCGCGGAGCCGAGCAGGGTTTGTGCGGTGTCCATGCTGCCGACGTCCTGGATTTCGGTAACCAACGTCGCGGATTCGCTGAAAGCCTGCGCTACCGCGCCCTCGAACCACGGCAAGCCGGGACGCAGAGCGTGGATCGTGCCGAACAGGTAGATCGTGGTGTCCTCGTCCGAGACCGACCAGAGGGCAGGCTTGAGCGGCGCGGGCGGCGCTTCTTGCAGCACGTCTTGCAGCACGGGGCGCAGGGTGGTTGGCACCGGCTTTGGCAACGTTTGCGGATCGGCCAGCGCGGGGCTTGCAAGCAGGGACAGCCCCGCCAGCGCGCGACGCAGGGCCAGCAGTTTCGAGCGGATCGTCATCACTCCTCCCTTGCCATGCGGCGATGAACGAACCCTTGCCGCACTGCAACCATAGGCGCGCGGACCCTATGGTTTGACCCCCGTGTTGACCGGCTCGGGCGCATCCGCCAAAGCGCGCGCCATGCCGGAACCGCGCCCGACCAGCTTCCAGGACATGATCCTGCGCCTGCACGCCTTTTGGGGCGAGGCTGGTTGCGCGATCCTCCAGCCTTACGACATGCGGATGGGGGCGGGCACTTTCCACCCCGCCACCACCCTGCGCGCGCTGGGTCCTGTCCCGTGGAACGCCGCCTTCGTCCAGCCCTGCCGCCGACCGACCGATGGCCGTTATGGGGAGAACCCGAACAGGCTCCAGCACTATTACCAGTATCAGGTGATCCTCAAGCCCAGCCCGCCCGGCCTGCAGGAGCTGTATCTTGGCAGCCTTTCCGCAATCGGAATCGACCCGCTGCTCCACGATATCCGCTTTGTGGAGGACGATTGGGAAAGCCCTACGCTTGGCGCCTGGGGGCTCGGCTGGGAGGTCTGGTGCGACGGTATGGAGGTCACCCAGTTCACCTATTTCCAGCAGATGGGCGGCTACGATTGCAAGCCGGTGGCGGGCGAACTGACTTACGGGCTGGAGCGGCTGGCCATGTACATCCAGGGCGTCGACAGCGTCTACGACCTGGATTTCAACGGTCACGGAACGACTTACGGCGATGTCTTCCTGGAAAACGAGAAGCAGATGTCGAAGTGGAACTTCGAGATCGCCGATACCGAGACGCTGTTCGACCAGTTTCGCAAGAGCGTCGCCGAGTGCGAGAATTGCCTTGAGGCCAGGCTGCCGATCCCGGCTTACGAGCAGGCGATCGAGGCCAGCCACACCTTCAACCTGCTCCAGGCGCGCGGGGTGATCTCGGTCCAGGAACGCGCCAGCTACATGGGCCGGGTGAGGGACCTCGCCAAGGGTGCCTGCACGGCATGGATGGAACACAACGGGTGGGACGCTTGACCCACGATTTCCTCCTCGAACTGCGCTGCGAGGAAATCCCCGCGCGAATGCAGGCTGGCGCGCGCCGCGATCTCGAAAAGCTGTTTCGCGAGCATATGACCGCGGTCGGCGTGCCGCATGGCGAAATCACCGTCTGGTCGACCCCGCGCCGCCTCGCCTTGATCGCGCGCGACCTGCCGCAAGCAACCGAAGCGGTGCGCGAGGAGATCAAGGGACCGAAGGTCGGCGCGCCGCCGCAGGCGCTAGAGGGGTTCCTGCGCAAGACCGGGCTGGCTGCTGAACAGCTTGAAGATCGCGGCGGAACCTACTTTGCGATCATCGAAAAGCCGGGCCGAGCTACCGCCGAAGTGCTCGCCTGGGCAATCGCGGCGATCGTGCGGACGTTTCCGTGGCCCAAATCGATGCGCTGGGGCGCAGCATCGGTTTCAACCGAATCGATCCGCTGGGTTCGCCCGCTCTCGGGGATAATCGCGATCCTCGGCGATGAGCTGGTGGAATTCGAGGTCGGCGGGGTCCAGTCGGGCACGGCGACGCTCGGGCACCGGTTCCATCACACCGGCGAGATCACCATCGGCAATGCAGCCGACTATCAGGAGAAGCTGCGCGCCTGCCATGTGATCGTCGATCACGCCGAACGGCAGGACCTGATCCGCACCGGCGTGGCCAAAAAGTTCGCCGACATGGGGCTGGAGGTGATCGCCGACGAAGGGCTGGTGATCGAAAACGCGGGACTGACCGAATGGCCCGTGCCGTTGATCGGCGGCTTCGATGAAGCTTTTCTGAAGGTGCCGCCCGAAGTGATCCAGCTCACTGCGCGGCTCAACCAGAAGTACTTCATGGCGCACGATTCCGGCGGCGATCTGGCCCCGGTCTTCGCCTGTGTGGCCAACATTACCCCGCTGGACGGCGGAGCTGCGAACGTTGCCGGGAACGAAAAGGTCCTCGCCGCGCGGCTTAGCGATGCGCGGTTCTTCTGGGAGCAGGACCGGCGCAAGACGCTGGCACAACACGCCGAAGGGCTGGCGCGAATTACCTTCCACGAGAAGCTGGGCACCGCTGCCGACAAGGTCGAACGGGTCGCCAAGCTGGCGCGATGGCTGGTAACCGAACGCATCGTCACCCGCCCACGCGGAAATGACGACGAAGTGGAGCAACTGGCCAACCTCGCCGAACAGGCCGCCCGCCTGTGCAAGGCCGATCTCGTCACCGAAATGGTCGGCGAATTCCCCGAACTGCAAGGCCTGATGGGCAGCTACTACGCCCGCGCCGAGGGCCTCCCCACCGAAGTCGCCGACGCCATCCGCGATCACTACAAGCCGGTGGGGCAGGGGGATGAAGTTCCGACTGCGCCGGTGACGGTGGCGGTGAGTTTGGCGGACAAGTTGGATGCTATCTCCAGCTTTTTTCATACTTTCGTTCAGTTGGAACCCACCGGTTCCAAAGATCCGTTTGCTCTTAAGAGAGCGGCCCTTGGTGTGATTTCATTACTGGTTGCAAATGGGGCGCGATTGCCGCTGCGATCAGCATTGCAGTACTTAGAGCCCATCATATTCGAGGATGTGAAGAAGGCAGACTTAAGGGCCAAGCAGGCAGCCAATCCTGGCGCTCTTGTTATGCAGGCTTTTGGAGTCCTCGGCGCATCCGCAATCGAAAAACTGGAGGCGTCGGTAATCGCCTTCTTCGCCGACCG
>JBBSKI010000002.1:0-72842 GCA_038256425.1 Sphingomonadales bacterium | reverse complement strand
TGGCCATAGCTGGCCAGCACCTTGAAGCCGGGGCCAAGGTACTTCTCGATGGTTTTCGCCTTGGCGGGCGATTCGACGATGACAAGCTGCATGGTGGTTTCGAAATCCTTTGAGCGCCTTGGCCTTACGCGTATACGTGTATACGTGTATACGTGTATACGTGTACGCGAGGGTGACGAGCAGCGGGCACCGCCGTCAACCCCTCGCATCGCAGCGTCAAGGCTCCCTTACGCTCGAGCCGACGACCCATTCGTGACGCCCACCCGCATAGCGCCGCAGTGGACGGGAGCGGTGTAGCGGCTGGAGAGCAAGGCAATCAGGGAAAGCCGGTAGGTGCCTTGAGCGTCCCTTCCCGCATGCGGGAGGGGGATTCACGCCAGTCGTTCGTCTAATTCTACCTCATCGCCGCCAACTGCGTGATCAGCCGCTCACTCGCCAAGCTGGCGGCCTTGGTCGCGCCGGTTTCGTAATTACCCGGCTTAGCGGTAAATTCGAACTTGCGAGTCTTGCCGAGGCCGATCCCGCCCAATCCGAACGCCGCCGCGACGCCACCCGCGACATTGCCGACCGCCTGGCTGGTCTTGTCGAACCCGCTCGACGCATCGGACTTCTCGACAAACTCGCCCTCCACCGCGACCGGCTGGTTGATCGTTAGCGAGCCTTGCTTGCCACTTGGCGAAATCACGCTGAGCCGCGAGAACCCGCTGGTCACCGAGAGTCCCGAATTGACCTGAAGCCCGCCAAAGCTGAACGCGCCGGGCCGCTTCTGGTTGGAGAAATCGATCAGATAGACCACATCGACCACCGCAACGCCTGCTGCCTTGGCATACGTCGTCATCGCATAGGAGCTTTGTCCGGCGGCCATGGCGATGCCCATGCTGCTCATCCCGCTGCCAACAAAATCGCCCGGAATCATGACGAGCATGGGAAGGGCGGCGGGCTTGTAATAAGTCGCCTTGCCTTTCGAGCCTTTTTCGAGCGCGAGGTTGATGTCGAGCGGCGCTTTCTGGCCCTTGGCCTTGGCCATCGTCGCGTGGCCGAACAAAGCGCTGGGCTCCAGCACGGTGAAGCCCTTGGCGGCGAGTTGCGTGCTGAAATCGGCGTAGGCGCGATCGGTAATGGTCTGCATCATCTCGGGGGTCACCCCGACGAGGCTGGACTTGGCCTTGGTGGTCCCGCCGAATGCACCCATCAGCCCGCCGGTGGTGGCAGTCTGGTCGATCGATTCGAAGACGAAACCGACATGGAAGGCACCGATGACAACCTGGCTGGTGCCCTTGGCAGCGTCCTTGCTGCCCTGGACCTTGATCGGCGTGGCATCCTTGGCCACGGCGAGTGTCGGGACGGTAAGTGTCAAGGCGGCGGCGCACAGCGCAGCCGAACGCAATAAACGCATGGTATTCCCCCAATGGTGTGAAAACAACTGCGCCCTTAAGTCGCTGCGATGCTTGCGAAGGTCAGGCAAGTCAATCGGGTTAACTGGCGAGGCTCACCCGGCCCGCAGCATGGCGCACCAGCCGTCCGGCCAGCTCAAGTTCCAGCAGCGCGAGCTGGACGGCGGCAGTGCCCTGCCCGCTTTGGCGGATCAGTTCGTCGACCCCGATCGGGGCGACGCCGAGCATGTGACCGATTTCCGCCGACTCGACTCCGGCTTCGAGTTCGAACGCGATGGCGGTGGTATCGTTGAAGCGCGAGCGCGGCGCTCCCGCAAAGCCCGTCACCAGTTCGAGCACGTCGTCGGGCGACTGGACCAGCACCGCGCCGTCGCGGATCAACTGGTTGCACCCGGCCGAGCGGCTGTCGAGCGGAGAGCCGGGGATCGCCATGATCTCGCGCCCCGCCTCGCCCGCCAGCCGCGCAGTGATCAGCGAACCCGACTTCGGCGCGGCCTCGACCACCAGGGTGCCTGCCGCGAGCCCCGCGATGATCCGGTTGCGCGAGGGGAAATGGCGCGCGAGCGGCTCGACACCGGGCGGTTGTTCGGCAAGCAGCAGCGCCTCCTCGGCGATCCGTTCCTGCAATTTCGCGTGTTCTGGCGGGTAAGCGATGTCGATCCCGCTGGCGATCACGCCGATGGTGCGGGCTCCTCCAGCAAGCGCCCCCTGATGCGCCGCGCCGTCGATCCCGCGCGCCAGGCCCGAAACCACGACGTGGCCCGCCTCGGCCAGCGCCATCGCGAAATCGCGCGCCAGCTTGACCGCCGCTGCCGAAGCATTGCGCGCGCCGACCACCGCGATCGCGGGCAGCGCCAGCAGCGCCGGATCGCCTCGATAAGTCAGGATCGGCGGCGCGGTTTCGAGTTCGGCGAGCAGCGCCGGATAGTCGGGCGAACCGATGAACAGATAGCGCGCGCCGAGCCGCCGCACCGCGTCGATCTCGCGGCTGATCCGGTCGGCGGGGGCCAGCACATAGGCCCCGCCCTTGCGGCTGGCGAGGTCGGGCAGTGCCTCTAAAGCGCGGGCGGCATCGCCGAACCGGGTGATGAGTTGGCGGTAGGAAATCGGCCCGATATTGGGCGAGCGCAGCAAGCGGATACGCGCAAAAGCCTCGTCCTGAGACAGGGTCACGGCTTGCTTCCGACCCTCGGTTCGGTCCCGGCGCGCAACCGCGCGATATTGGAGCGGTGTTGCACGATTACGATAGCGGCCACGACCAGCATGACCGGTACGACACTCACAAAGCCAAAGAGCCAGGCGACCAGAGGCGCTGCGAGAACCGCCGCCATCGAGGCGACCGAAGAAATTCGGGTGGCGGCCAAGGTTAACGCCCAGATCAGCGCGCAGACAAGCATCACCGGCCAAGCCAGCACGAGGCAAACGCCGGCCGCGGTCGCAAAACCCTTGCCGCCTTTGAACCTGAGCCAGACCGGGAAACAATGGCCGACAATTGCCCCGATTGCGGCAACGCCTTCCCAGCTCGGCAACCAGCGCGCAGCGATCAGCACCGCCGCAACGCCTTTGCCCGCGTCAAACAGAACGGTCGCAGCGGCGAGTCCCTTGCGCCCGGTGCGCAGCACATTGGTCGCCCCGATGCTGCCCGAGCCCACTTTCCGCAAATCGCCCGCGCCGCCCAGCCGGGTAAGGATCAGGCCGAACGGGATCGAGCCGAGCAGATAGCCGACAATGATGGGATAGACCGCCTCCATGGCCAACCACTAACCGCTCTGGCCGGGCTTGTCGAAGGGCCGAATTTGCTTTTAGCGTGGCCGGGGGACAAGCGCGGTTCTGCGATCCACCGCCGGGTCCAGGGCACAGCACGAACGGGGTAGCGCGTTGGGAATAGAAAACGATCCTGCCGCCCCGATCCTGATCTTCGATTCGGGCGTAGGCGGGCTCAGCGTGCTCGATGCAGTGCGCGCGCGTTTGCCGGACGCGCCGCTGATCTACGCCGCCGACAACGCCGGATTGCCCTATGGCACCAAGAGCGAGGCCGAGATTGCCGCGCGGGTCGCCGGGCTGCTCGGGCGGATGACCGAACGGTTCGCACCGCGTCTCGTCTGCATCGCCTGCAATACCGCCAGCACGATTGCGCTGGGCATGGTCCGCGATGTGCTCGAAGTGCCGATCGTCGGGACGGTCCCCGCGATCAAGCCCGCAGCGGAGTTGACCGGCAGCGGCACGATCGGCTTGCTCGGCACCGGGGCGACGATTCGCCAGGCCTATGTCGACAACCTCGAGCGTGATTTCGCGGCCGATAAAGTGCTGCTGCGCCATGCCGCGCCCGAACTGGTCGAAGCGGCGGAGGGCAAATTGCGCGGGCTTCCGGTCGATCCGGCGGTCTATGCGCGCGCTGCCAGTGGCTTGCGCGACCAGCCGGGTGGAGCCGAAATCGACACCGTCGTCCTCGCCTGCACGCACTTTGCGCTGATCGAGGACGAACTGGCTGTGGCCTTTGGTCCCGGCGTACGGTTCGTGGATGGTGCAGCGGGAATCGCCCGGCGGATTGCGTGGCTCACCCGTGCGCAGAAGTTCGACCGGCGGGAAAGCGATCTGGCGCTGTTCACCCGCGCCGGGCCGGACATCGCCACCCTCGCCCCGGCGCTGGCGCTGCGCGGCCTGACCCGAATGGAAGTGCTGTGAGGCACCGCTACAAGCTGCTGATCGCGCTGCTGGTGCTGACCGGCGTCCCCTTCTACTGGCTGCTGGTTGATAACCGCCCCGGTATTGCCACACCGGCGACCATCGACATCGCCGGGGCCCGCCGCCTCGCCGCATCGATTCCCGGCCCCCCGCCCGAGACCGTGCACGTCCAGCAGATCGGTTGGAGACGCCTGCCGGGCACGCTGTTCGTCGCGGGCGGCGGGCTCAAGCGCAATCTGATCTCGATCTATGCGCTGAAGCTGGACGGTCCGTGGGGCAGCATCGTGATCGACAGCGGGATGGGCGCGGAGGAGGCCGGGCAAATGGGTCTCGAACGCTATTCTCCTGCCGACCAGTCCAAAGTCGATGCGGCGCTGCGTGCGGCGCGGGTGATCGTATTCACTCACGAGCACAGCGACCATATCGCCGGGCTGCTCCGTTTGCCCGATTTCGCCGCCGTTGCCCGCAAAGCGCTGATCCCCTTCGAACAGGCCCCCGACGGGCCCAAAGCAGGCGATCTGCCCTGGCCCAATGGTGCGCGCAGCGTTCTTTCGCCGTTCGCCTATACCGGGATGAAAGCCATCGCGCCGGGCGTGGTCCTGATCCGCACCCCGGGCCACACGCCCGGCTCGCAGATGATCTTCGCCCGGCTCGTTAACGGCCGCGAGTACCTGATCGCCGGAGACACCGCGACGATGGCGCGCAACTGGCAGCAGACGCGCGCCCGCTCGCGGCTGGTCGGCGATTTCATCGTGGGTGAGGATCGCGCCGCCGTGTTCGGGTGGCTGAAGGCAATCCGCGCGGCCCAGGCCGCAAATCCGGAACTGATCGTGATCCCGGGGCATGACTACGAGACGTTGCTCTACGGCAAGGAATATCAGGGCGTCCGCAAGGGCTTCGTCGCGCATTAGCGTGGCAGGTAAAGATAGCATTCGACCCGAAAATCCGGGTGGTCAGGGGCCTCCGCCTTCGCTAGAAGCCTCAAGGTCGATCCACGGGCGCGCGAAGGATCGAGGGGAATCGGGCCAGCGCCATTGCGGTGAGGCCTGGCGGCGACGGGAGCCCACGCGGTGAACTACGATTCTGTGTTCGATAAGGCGATCGAGCGTCTGCACGACGAGGGGCGGTATCGCGTCTTCATCGACATCCTGCGCAACAAGGGCGCATTCCCCAATGCGCGCTGCTTTGCCGGGCACAACGGGCCCAAGCCGATCACGGTCTGGTGCAGCAACGATTATCTGGCGATGGGCCAGCACCCCAAAGTCATCGCCGCGATGGAAGAAGCCCTGCACGATGTCGGCGCAGGCTCTGGCGGCACGCGCAACATCGGCGGCAACACCCATTACCACGTCGAGCTGGAGCGCGAACTGGCCGATCTCCACGGCAAGGAAGGCGCACTGCTGTTCACGAGCGGCTATGTCTCCAACGATGCGACGCTTTCCACCCTCGCCCGCATCCTGCCCGGCTGCATCATCTTTTCGGACGAGCTCAATCACGCCAGCATGATCGCGGGGATCCGCAATTCGGGCTGCGAAAAGCAGGTCTGGCGGCACAACGATCTCGTCCACCTGGAAGAACTGCTCGCCGCGACCGATCCGGCGGTGCCCAAGCTGATTGCGTTCGAAAGCGTCTATTCGATGGACGGCGATGTCGCCCCGATCCACGCGATCTGCGATCTGGCCGACAAGTACAACGCGCTGACCTACATCGACGAGGTCCACGCGGTCGGGATGTACGGTGCACGCGGCGGCGGTATTTCGGAGCGCGACGAGGCGGCGCACCGCATCACCATCATCGAAGGTACTCTGGGCAAGGCCTTCGGGGTGATGGGCGGCTATATCGCGGCCGAAAGCCGGATCATCGACGTGATCCGCAGCTACGCGCCGGGTTTCATCTTCACCACCAGCCTCTCGCCGGTGCTGGTCGCGGGCGTGCTCGCGGCGGTCAAGCACCTCAAGGCCTCGAGCGAGGAACGCGATGCGCAGCAGCGCCACGCCGCGATGCTCAAGGACTTGATGCGCGAGGCCGGGCTGCCGGTGATGGATTCGACCACGCACATCGTGCCGCTGATGGTCGGCGACCCGGTCCGCGCCAAGGCGATCGCCGATATCCTGCTCGCCGAATACGGTGTCTACGTCCAGCCGATCAACTACCCGACGGTGCCGCGAGGGACCGAGCGGCTGCGCTTCACCCCCGGCCCCGCCCACACCGAACCGATGATGCGTGAATTGACCGCGGCGCTTGTGGAAATCTGGGAGCGGTTCGCGTTGGAAGTCAAACGCGCGGCGTGATTGCACGAGCTTCCGCAACGTCCACACCGGGAGAAGGCTGATGGCGACGCTTGCCGAGAAAACCGAGGTCGCCACCGCGACGCTCGATCTGCGCCCCCTCACCCCCGCGATCGGGGCGGAAATCCATGGCATCGACCTCGGCGCGCCGGATATTTTAAATCGCGTTCCCGAAATCCGCGCCGCGCTGCTCACGCACGGCGTGATCTTCTTTCGCGACCAGCGGCTGACCCAGGAACAGCAGATCGCTTTTGCTCGCCATTTCGGCGACCTTGAGATCCACCCCGCGACCCCACAGGGCCAGGCAAATCGCGAAGTGCTGCGCATCGCCTACGGACCCGACAAGCGCGGCGAGGAAAATCACTGGCATTCCGATGTCACATGGCGCGAAAGCCCCTCACTCGGCTCGATTTTGCTGGCGCGCGAGGTTCCCGACTACGGCGGCGACACATTGTTCGCCAATATGCACCTCGCTTATGAGCGCCTGTCGGACCAGATGAAGCGCTTCTGCGCAGGGCTCACCGCAGTACATGACATCTCGCGGGTCTTCGCGCGGCGGCTCAACAAGACGCCCGAAGAACTGCACGACAAGTACCCGCCGATGCGGCATCCGGTAATCCGCACCCACCCCGAAACCGGCAAACGCGCGATTTACGTCAACACCGCCTTCACCAGCCATATCGAAGGGCTGAGCGGCCAGGAGAGCCGCTGGCTGCTCGATCACCTCTACGACACCGCCAAGGATGTCGAGATCCAGTGCCGCTTCCGCTGGCGCGAAGGTTCGGTGGCGTTCTGGGATAACCGTGTCTGTCAGCACCTCGCGGTGTCCGATTATTTCCCCGCGCGCCGCGTGATGGAGCGGGTGACGATCGCGGGCGATCGGCCCTATCTCGACAGCTGAAGGGTGCTACCGACGCGGGACCCAACCGTGGCGCGAAACCTCAGACCCAGCGACGCGGAAAATTGAGACGGCGGCTTGAAGGTGGCAAGTTAGCCACTCAGCCCCGCCGCCGTCACCCCGCGGGTGAGGCTGCGCGCACCGGTGATGGCCAGGAATGCCTCGCCTCCATTGGCCGCTGCCTCCGGCCCCACCTCGCGGAACAGCCGTGCTTCCAGCTCGCCGCGCGGCAACGGTTCGATCGGATCGGGCATATCGAGCGCCATCCGGGTGCAGGTCGCGCGGTCGGCGTCGCGATCGCCCGATAGGTCGCCCACTCGCTCAAGCAGGATCGGCACTGCTGCCGGAGTGCGGTCGGCATCGAGCGCGGCGAGTAGCAGGATGCCATCGAGCACCATCGCCTTGGGCAGGGATACGCCCCTGAACAAGACCGTCATGGGCGTGCGTCCGGTGGTGTCGTACATATAGACAAACAGATTGCCGGCGATCGGGAACGCCCAGCCGTCGAACCCCAGTCCTGAGCCTTCCATGCGGACTTCGACCATTCCGTCGGGGGTGCGCCGGACCATCCCGTATTCGTGGAACACCCGGTCGCGCATCAGGAATGATGGCCGCGCGGTGCGCCAGAAGCCCTCGTATGCGGCGGTGCGATGCGCCAGATCGGGCTGCGCGCTTTCGAGGAAGGCCGCCAACGGCCCGCTGGAGGTAAGCGCGGCGACGCTGGGACCTTGGTGGGTTCGCGCGATCCCCAACCGCCCGGCAAAGCCATCGAGGTCGCTAAACCAGTCGGCAAGGCGAAACCCGTCGAGCCGCTCGGCGATCAGCGCGGTAACGCGGGTTACATTGTGTTCGGTGGGATGGATGCTGCCGTTGAGCCAGCGCCCGACCAGCGACTTATCGACCCCTAGGCGGTGTGACAATTCGACCCGGCTGAGCGTCAGCGCTTTCAGCGCCAGGTCCAGCTTGGTGGCCAGATCGGAGATATGCTCCATGACCGCAATCCCCCCTCCAGCGAATAGAATGCAACCCGATGCGCCAAAATGCAACCGAGAGACCGGAGTGGATGCAACGCCCGGCAGGCGGGTGCAGCGGACTGCGCAGCCCGCTGCACCTGCACGCATCGCGCTAACCGGGCCAAGCGTCGGCTGCGGGAAACCTCCCGCGCAAAAGGGCCGCATTTCAGGAGGCATATCATGCGCTTGTTTTCGATCTCTCTCGCTGCGGCATTGACTGCAGCCACCCCTGCCCTCGCCGACGAAGCCCGTGTCGAGGCACGCGGCGGAATAGCCTTTGGCAATGGCGAATCAGAATTTCTGGTCGGTGCTGCCGTCGGCTATGACGTTGACCTCGGCGATGCTGGGTTCGTCGGTGCCGAAATCTCGGGCGACAAGATCCTTGATTCGAATGCCGGGCGCGTCGGCATCGGCCTCACTGGGCGGGTCGGTGCCAAGCTGGGCAACGGCAAGCTTTACTCCAACGGCGGCTACACCACCAAGTTCTGCTCGGCCTGTGACGGAACCTGGCACGCCGGCGCGGGCTACGAACATGGCCTGGGTGGCGGGCTCTACGGCAAGGTCGAGTACCGCCACTACTTCGTCGACGGCGGCGGCGACATCGACGCGGTCGGCGTCGGTCTCGGCGTGAAATTCTGACCCGACGCACCTTGGGGGCGGTCGGAAAGCTGACCGCCTCCTTTGCTCCACGACGAAAATGCAACACCCGGCCCGCCCCGGCGCGGCTGCGACAGGAGAATAATCATGAACCGCAATGCCATGATCTGCGCGCTGACAGGCGCCGCCATGCTGGTAACGGGCTGCTCGACGCGCCCGCGCAACTTCACTGCCGAGCTATCCGCCCCGGTGGCGGACCGGATGGCCTTCGAAAGCGAATTCCGCACCTGCCAGACCCTCGTCCGCCAGGGCCGCAAGAATGACTTCAGGAGCGGCGCGGCCACCGCGTTGGCGACAGGAGTTGGCACGGTTGGAGCGGGCGCCGCAATGGCCGGTACCGGCCTTGTCGGGATCACCACGGGCGGCGGTGCGGCGGCGGCTGCCTCGATGGCCATGCCGGTGGTCGGGGTGTTCCTCGGCTTCGGCGTGTCGCGAATGATTCGTTCGGGCAAAGAGGGCAAGTACAAGCGTGCGCTGGGCGCCTGTCTCGACGAATACGGCTACGGCGTGTCGCGTTGGTCGACGGTCAAGAAAAAGGAGGACGCGGCGAAGATGGCGGCCACCAGGGCCACTGTCCGCGTTCCGGAGCTTGAAAACGTCGAAGCACGGCAGTCGGGAAGCGAAGTGAAGCTTACCCCCTCCAACGCGCTGGCTCCGGATTTGTGAAGCGAAGTCTCCGGGAGCGCACGGCTGTGCTCCCGGAAGCTACCGCATCAGCGCAGCGACACCACGTTGTCCGAAACCCGCGGATCTCTCCGGTTGCCGAGGTACTGGCTGGCCATCGGCTCGTCGCTCACCTCGTGGATTTCGGTTTCGCCAAAGCCATTGAAAGCAGTTTTCATCGCCGCGCCATAGGCACCCAGCATCCCGATCTCGATATAGTCGCCCGCGTGGATGTCGCCCGGCAGGTCGAACGGACCTTCCATGTGGTCGAGATCGTCGCAGGTCGGGCCGTAGAAGCTGAACGCTTCCTCGTTCGTCCCGTCGCCGTCGCGCAGCATCTGGACCGGAAAGCGCCAGCCGACGTGGGCCGCATCGAACAGCGCGCCATAGGCTCCGTCGTTGATGAACAGCTCCGTCCCGCGGCGCCGCTCGACCCGAACTATCAGCGAGTTGTATTCAGCGCACAGCGCGCGGCCCGGTTCGCACCAAAGCTCAGCCGAGTACGAGATCGGCAGCGATTCATACGTGCGGTCGATGACCCCGAAATAGTCCTCGAGCGGGGGCGGTTCCATCCCCGGATAGACCGAGGGGAAGCCGCCACCGACATCGACGATATCGACCAGCACCGCCGCCTGGACGATCGCCGCGCGGACGCGCTCGAGCGCCTGGACATAGGCGTGCGGGCTCATCGACTGACTGCCGACATGGAAGCACACGCCGAGCGAATCGGCGACCTGCCGAGTAGCCTGAAGCAGCGGCGCGGCATCGGCCAGATCGACCCCGAACTTCGAGGCAAGGCTCAGCTCGGAATATTCGGACGAAACCCGCAGGCGTACGCACAGCGAGAGATCCTCGGCACCGCCCCCGTCCGCATCGGCGGTGGCGCTGACGATCTTCTCCAGCTCTTCGATGCTGTCGAGGCTGAACACGCGGCAGCCGTGGACCATATAGGCCTCGGCAATCGTCTTTGCGGTCTTCACCGGATGCATGAAGCACAGCACAGCCTGCGGCAGCGTGGCGCGGACCAGCCGCACTTCGGCAATCGAGGCGACGTCGTAATGCGTGATTCCCGAATCCCACAGCACGCGCAGCAAATCCGGCGAAGGATTCGCTTTCACCGCATAGAGCGAGCGCCCCGGAAACTTCTCAAGGAAGAAACGGGCGGCGCGCGCCGCTGCATGCGGGCGGTTGAGGATAACGGGTTGGTCCGGCCGGGAGGCGCGGACTACAGCCGATGCATCGAGATGGATGTGCAATTCAAGGGACCCCCAAACGGTTCAGTTCACAAAGCTGCCTTGCGGTTTGGAAGTCCCCATGGGGCAGCGAGCGGCGGCTATAGAGGGGGGGGTCTGAACCGCAAGTGAAAAAGGGGCGTTGTCGCAAATTTGCAACATCGTGGTGCGCGTGGACCTCAGGGGTCCGTCATCAGGTGTTTCGCCAGCGCGTGAAATGCGGGCAGCGAGGTGGCATCGAACATCGAATTGGCCGCGATTGGGTGCGAGCCGAATCGGGCGATCACCATTTCGGCCTTGGGGTCGATGTAGATCGCCTGGCCGTGGATCCCGCGCGCGTTGTAGGCTCCGTGCGGGTTGTGGCTGACCCACCACTGGCTGCGATAGGACCAGCCGGGCAGCAGCGGATAGTCCGCCTTGGCGAAGTCCTCGGGGTGACCGCCGGCGGAGATCCGCACAACGACGGCGGCGGGGATGATCTGCTTGCCGTTTATTTGGCCGCCGTTGCGCATCGCCTCGCCGAACCGGGCGAGATCGCCGAGGCACGGGTTGAGCCCGCCTCCGGCGAACGGCGCTCCGGTCGGATCGGCGGCGATCCAGTCGGCATCGCAGGCCATGCCGAGCGGCTGCCACAACCGTTCGCTCAATACATCGGCGAGGCGTTTGCCTTCGGCGCGCGCGACCAGCCAGCCGAGCACTTCGGTGTTGACCGTGCGATAGTTGAAGGCCGCGCCGTGCGGACCGCTCGCCTTTACCGTCGGCAAGTAGGCATAGATGTCGCGCGGCCCGGCATAGCCCGGCGGGCGCGGGCTGTAGCCATTGGCGCGGACCAGATCGGCAATGCCCGCGCCGGCATCGGTATAGTCCTCGGAGTAGTCCAGCGCGGTGGTCATGTCGGCTATCTGGCGCACGGTGGCGCTGCCAAAACCGCTGGCGGCCAACTCCGGCAGGTAGCGCGACACCGGCGCTGCCTCGTCGAGCTTGCCCTCGGCAATCAGCATTTCGGCAAGCGTGCCGACGAAGCTCTTGGTGACCGAAAATGCGATGTGGCGGGTGTCCGGGGCGGAAACCCCGAAGTAGCGTTCATAAACCACCCGGCCCTTGTGCAGGACGAGGATCGAATCGGTGAAATTGACGTCGAGCGATTGCCGCCAGCTCATCGCCGCGCCGCCGCCGAGCGGGGTGAAGGTCACCGCATCGATGTCGTCACGCAAGGCGCGGGGGAAGGCGCGCACCTCGCCCTGCCCGCGCGAAACCCGCTGGGTGGGCATGAATTCGCGCATGTGGCTGAACGACCAGCGGGTCATCGGAAAGCGCAAGTGATCGCCGATTGCGCTGTCGATCCGTTTGTCAGGCGCGGGGGGCGAGCCTTGCATCCAGCCCATCGTGGCGGGATCGCTGGCGACTGCGTCGAGCACGGGTTTGCCCGAGGGGGTCTGGGCGGAGGCGGTGGTGCTGGCCATCAATAGTGAACCCAAAAACAGGACATGACGCATCTCCTTCTCCCTCGATGCCGTACCGTGTGCCTCAACTCAGGCGATTCCGGAAATCTTCCCAGCCGAACTTGCGAACAAGTTCGAGGCTGTCGGTCTCGCTGTCCCACAGCCAGATCGAAGGCAGCGGCACGCCATTGAAGGTGGTGGTCTTGACCATCGAGTAATGCGCCTGGTCCAGAAATGCGAAGCGATGGCCGGGTTCGACCGGGCCTGCAAAGCGATAGTCGCCGATCACATCCCCGGCGAGGCACGAGGGTCCGCCAAGGCGCACGGCGCCCCCCGCGGTCTCGTCGACTTCGATATCGACTTGCGGAAGTTCCCCCAGCCCAATCTCACCTAGTAGGGCCGGGCGATAGGGCGCCTCGATCACGTCGGGCATATGGCAGGTGGCGGAGATATCGGTGATGGCGAGCGGCATCCCGTTCCAGAGAGTATCGAGCACCGTGCCGACGAGGATACCTGCGTCGAGCGCCACGGCTTCGCCGGGTTCGAGATAGAGCTCGCAGCCGGTCTCGGCCTTCACCGTGCGCAGGAAATCGACCAGCTCGTCGCGCTGGTAGTCGTCCCGGGTGACGTGGTGGCCGCCGCCGAAATTGAGCCATCGGAGCTGCGGTAAGTACCGCTCGATCCGTGGTTTGAGCGCATCCCAAGTGCGTTGCAGCGGCAGGAAATCCTGCTCGCACAGCGTATGGAAGTGCAGCCCGTCAACGCCTTCCATGTGCTCGTCGGTAAGCTGGTCGACGGGAAAGCCGAGGCGGCTGTGCGGCGCGCAGGGATCGTAGCGCGGCACCTCGCCCTCGGCATGGAGCGGATTGATCCGCAGGCCCACGTCGAATTTCGAGCCTTGCGCGCGGGCCAGCGAGATTTCCGGCACGAACCGTTGCAGCTGGCCGGGCGAATTGAAGATGACATGATCGGACAGGCGCAGGATTTCGGGCAGATCCTCCGCCTTGTAAGCCGCGCAGTAGGTCGCGATCTCACCCCCGGAACTGGAAGCATAGTGTTCGGCCGCGAGCAGCGTTTCCCACAAGCCGGAGGTGCAGACCCCGTCGAGATGCTCACCGATCAGCGGGGCAACCCGCCACATCGAAAACGCCTTCAGCGCGGCGAGCACCTTGATCCCGGCACGGTCGCGGATGTCCGCAAGGATCGCAAGATTGGCGCGCAGCCTGGCTGCATCCACCACGAATGCGGGGGAATCGACGCGGTTCAGGTCGAATTGGGCAAAGGCGCCCGGATCGCCAGCTCTGGTTTCCATTTCAGTCTTGCTGCCTCGCTTGCCCGCTCTCTACCCCGCTCGTGCCGAGCTTGTCGAAGCACTGTTTTTCACTTCGGGCCGATTGCGCCGGGGCACAAAGAAAAAAGCAGTGCTTCGACAGGCTCAGCACGAGCGGTTTTTTTGGGTGGGTGTTTCAATCCCGGCCTGTCGGGGCCGTCAAAACTCCAGCGGCCCGGCCAGTTCCTTGACCTGCCACGGCAGGCCCTGCTCGTTCAGCATAGCCATGAACGGGTCGGGATCGAACTGCTCCATGTTGAACACCCCCTCACCATTCCACGCTCCCGTCAGCATCAGCGCCGCACCGATCATCGCAGGAACGCCGGTGGTATAGCTGACCGCCTGGTTGCCGGTCTCGGCAAAGGCGACCTCGTGATCGCAGATCTGGTAGATGTAGAAGGTGTGCTCCTCGCCATCCTTATAGCCGGTGGCGATATCGCCGATGTTGGTCTTGCCCTTAGTGGTTGAGCCCAGCGAAGAAGGCTCGGGCAGCACCGCCTTGAGGAATTGCAGGGGAATGATCTCCTTGCCCTCATACATCACCGGGTCGATCCGGGTCATGCCGACGTTCTGCAGCACGGTCAGGTGGGTGATGTAGGCCTCGCCGAAAGTCATCCAGAAGCGGATGCGTTCGATCTCGGGCAAGTGCTTCGCAAGGCTTTCCAGCTCCTCGTGATACATCAGGTACATCGTCTTGGGGCCGACGCCTTCGAACGAGAACTGCTGCTTGTTGCTCAGCGCCGGGGTCTCGAACCACTTGCCGTTTTCGTAGTGCCGGGCCGGCGCGGTGACTTCGCGGATGTTGATCTCGGGATTGAAATTGGTCGCGAAATGCTGGCCGTGATCGCCACCGTTGCAATCGAGGATGTCGAGGCTGCGGATCGTGTCGAGCTTATGCTTTTTCAGCCAGGTGGCCATCACGCTGGTCACGCCGGGATCAAAGCCCGAGCCGAGCAGCGCCATCAGCCCCGCCGCCTTGAACCGCTCCTGATAGGCCCATTGCCACGAATATTCGAAATGCGCCTGATCGCGCGGCTCGTAATTGGCGGTGTCGAGGTAATTGACCCCTGCGGCAAGGCAGGCGTCCATGATGTTGAGATCCTGATAGGGCAGCGCGAGGTTGACCACGAGTTGCGGCCGGATCTGGCGAATCAGCGCGGTGGTCGCGGCAACATCGTCGGCGTCGATCGCATAGGTCGCGACCTCTCGCCCGGTGCGCTGCTTCACGCTCTCTGCAATCGCCTCGCACTTGGCGACGGTGCGGCTGGCGAGGTGGATTTCGGAAAATATCTCCGCATTCATCGCCATCTTGTGGACCGCGACCGACCCCACCCCGCCCGCGCCGATCACCAGAATTATGGACATAATTTACTCCGATTCCGTCCGTCTCCCCGAACTCGTTCCGAAGCCCCGCTGCCTTGCGACGCCCGATGAAAGCAGGGCCCCGGGTTGTGCCGGGGCAACGGGGATGTTGTTTTGCCGAGGTGGCTCCTAGAGGATGGCAATGACTGTTGAAACCCTCCGTTCCCCGACCCGCGACGGAGTGATCCGCGCTGCTGCCAAGATCGCGCAATTGTTACCCCCAACCCCGTTGCTCCCACTCGAACTGCCGGGGGGCGATACGGTGTGGTGCAAGGCCGAGTGCCTTCAGCCGGTCGGCGCTTTCAAGATCCGCGGGGCATGGCACCGATTGAGCGACCTGACGCCGGAAGAAGCCGCACGCGGCGTCGTCGGCGTATCGAGCGGCAATCACGCGCAGGGCGTCGCCTGGGCGGCCAGACGCCTGGGCATTCCGGCCATGATCGTGATGCCCACCGACGCGCCGCTGGTAAAGCTCGACAACACCCACGCGCTGGGGGCCGAAGTCGTGCTGTATGACCGCCCCGGCGGCGAGGACCGCGATGCAGTGGCGGACAAGTTGTGCCGGGACCGCGGCATGGTGCTGGTCCACGCCTATGGCGACCCATGGATCATCGAGGGCCAGGGCAGCGCCGGGATCGAAATTGCCGCGCAGATGGAAGAGCGCGCCGGAGGCCCGCCCACCCGGATCGTCGCCTGCTGCGGCGGCGGCGGGCTGACCGCAGGGCTGGCGCTGGCCTGCCCCGAGGCGGAGATCGTGCCGGTCGAGCCGGAAGGCTGGGACGATATCTGCCGCAGTCTCGAAAGCGGCACGATCCAGCGGGTGGATCTGGCCCATGCCCCCGCCACCGCCTGCGATGCGTTGCAGACTCCGGCGACGCGGCCGATCAACTTCGCGGTGCTGCAAGGCCGCGTCACCCGCTGGGCGCGGGTTACCGAGGCCGAAGTGCGCGCCGCACAACGCTATGCGCTGGCCAAGCTGCGGCTGGTGGTCGAGCCGGGCGGCGCGGTGGCTCTGGCTGCAGTGCTGAGCGGCAAGGTGCCCACCGATGGTCGCACCGCACTGACGCTGTCGGGCGGCAACGTCGATCCCCTCGCTTACGCCCGGGTGATTGCCGGAAGCGATTGAGGCGCTGCGAATGCGTTGCGTTTGACAATCCAAACCCCGCGCCGCAGTCTCTCGCCGGGTCGTAGAGGGGGAGATTTACCATGCAGGCGCAGATTCTCGCACCGGCAGCCGTACTGGTGATGTGGTCGCTGGTCATGCTGGTCTGGCTCGCAGTTACGCGACTTCCGGCAATGAACAAGGTGATGCCTGGCGGGCTCAAAAACGCTTCGCCGGGCGGACGCGGCCAGAACCTCGAGGGGGTGCTTGACGACCGGATCAACTGGAAATCGCACAATTACACGCACCTGATGGAGCAGCCGACGCTGTTCTACGCCACGCTCACGATCCTGGCGTTCATGGGCGCGGGGGCGACCGACGTGCTGCTGGCCTGGGCCTATGTCGGGTTGCGGATCGTCCATTCGATCTGGCAGGCTACGGTCAATGTCGTCTCGGTGCGTTTCACGCTGTTCTCACTCTCGACCGTCTGCCTGCTGGCCCTCGCGATCCGCGCCGCCATGGCCACCCTCCTCGCCGATCCCAGCGTGGTGGTGTCATGATCGGCATGGGAATTCTTCAGCCGGTCGTCGCGCTCGCGGCGTGGACGATGGTGATGTGGCTGTGGATGTACGCCACCCGCATCCCGGCGATCAACAAGCTGCCCAAGCCCACTGAACCCGGTGCCGATGCGGGCTGGACCAGTGCGATGCTGGAGGACCTGCTGCCCAGGCAGGTGCAGTGGAAGGCGCACAATTACAACCACCTGCACGAAGCGCCAACGGTGTTCTATGCGGTAGCGATCGTGCTCGCGATCATCGGACAAGGCGACGGGATCAATGCCGCGATCGCCTGGGCCTATGTCGGCGTCCGCATCGTCCACAGCGTGTTCCAGGCCACGATCAACAAGGTCGTGCCGCGCTTCCTGCTGTTCGCGGTCTCATCGCTGCTGCTGATGGTGCTGATATTCCACGCCGCGATCCCAGTGTTTGACTGGCATTTTTAGGGGGAACTACCCGCGCACGAACAGGCTCGCGAGCTCGACGTGGGTGGACCAGCGGAACTGGCCGACTGGCCGCAGTTCCGCCAGCCGGTAACCGCCCGCGACCAGCATCGCCGCATCGCGCGCCCAGCTCGAAGGGTTGCAGCTGATATAGACGATTCGCTGGACGGTGGAGCCCGCCAGCAGCGCCGCTTGCTCGCGCGCGCCGGCGCGGGGCGGATCGAGCAGCACGGCGGCAAAGCGGTTCAACTCGTCGTGCTGGAGCGGGTTGCGGTAGAGATCCCGGTGAAGCGAGTGAACCTGCTGACCGCTACGCCCGGCCGCCGCCTTGCAAGCCGTATGGGTATCGCGCGAACCCTCGACCGCGAGGACTTTTGACCGTCTTGCCAGCGCGAAGGCGAAACCGCCAAGTCCGGAAAAAAGGTCGGCCACGGTTTCCGCGCCGTCCAGCCACTCGCGCGCCGCGCCGACCAGTGCCGCCTCGCCGTCCGCGGTCGCCTGAAGGAACCCGCCCGGGGGCAGCGCGACGGAAATGCCCGAGAGTGCGACGGTGGCCGGTTCCGGCTCCCACAGCGCCTCTGGGCCATAGCCCTGATCGAGCGTCAGCCGCGCCAGCCCATGGTCGCGCGCGAAATCGAGCATCGCCTCGATGGCCGCCAGCCCTTCCAGCGACGGCCCGGCGATTTCGACGCTGATCCCCTGCTCGGCTAGCGCCAGATGCACATCGGCAACGAGCCGCTTGCCCGGCCAGCGCGCCAACGCCTTGCGCAGCGGCGCGACCAGCGCGAACAGTTCGGGCGCAAGGACATGGCACTCGCGCATATCGACGATGGTGTGCGATGCCTTGGCCCGGAACCCCAGCAGCACCTGCCCGCCCTTGCGCTCGGCGTGGAGGGTTGCACGGCGGCGGCTGCGCGGCGGCGAGAGGTGCGGTCCGGCGACCAGATCGGCGACCAGGCCCTGCCCCTCGGCAGCATGGATCACCCGGTCGCTAACAAAATCTGCCAACGCCTGCTCCGAAAGGTGCTGAAGCTGGCACGCACCGCAAGTGCCGAAATGACGGCACGGCGGGGTGACGTGCTGCGGGCCCGGGACGATCGTCCCGTCCTCCGCAACCGCGTCGCCGGGCGCGGTCAGCCCAACATGGCGTCCGCTGGCGGTCACCCCATCGCCCTTGGCGGCGACGCGCAGGATTGTTTCAGGCCCGGTCATGCAAGGGCCGCCCCTACAGCGCCTCGAACCCCATCCGCAAGCTGCCCGGCCGTGAACGCCGGTCCCGCGAGACGCGCCGCCTCACCGTGCAGCCATAGAGCCTCGCGAGCGGCTTCCATGGGCGCAACGCCGGCTGCCAGGCGGCTCGCCAGCACGCCCGCCAGCACATCGCCGGTACCCGCAACCGAGAGCCAGCTCGGGGCAGGCGGCGCGCAGACCAGTTCGCCATCGGAAGAAGCAATCAGGCTGTCCGGGCCCTTGAGCAAAACCACCGCGCCGCTGGCCCTGGCCAGCGCCAGCGCGCGATCGCGGCGGTGGCCGCTGCCATCGAGACCGAAGCTGCCTTCAAGCGCGGCCATCTCGCCCTCATGGGGAGTGAGGACAGTGGGTGCAGTGCGCGTGGCAAGATCATCCGGGCCGATCAGATGCAGCGCATCGGCATCGAGCACCAGCGGGCGGGGCGCCCCCAGCGCCGCTTCAAGGCGTTCGCGTGCCGTGTCGTCGCGGCCCAGCCCTGGCCCGATCAAAAGCGCGGAAATCCGCCGGTCAGCCAGCGCCTCGGCCAACGGTCGGTTGTCGATTACCGGCTCGGCCGGGGGTGTCGCGCCGCGTTTCCCCAGCAGCTTCACATAGCCGGCCCCGCCATGCATCGCCGCCCGCGCCGCCAGCCGGGCCGCGCCGGGCATCGCGCCACCGATCACCGCGAGCAACCCGCGGGTATACTTGTGGGCATCGATCGGCGGGCGTGCGAGCCGGGGTTTGGCCAGCAGGTGCGCTGCGCCTTCCACGTCATCGATCCCGATCTCGACCAGCCGCCGCTCGCCCATCATTGCCACCGCCGGCATCGTCCAGTGCGCGAATTTCCAGGCGCCGAGCGCTACGGTAAGGTCGACGCGCGGCAGCCCGGAATTCAGCGCAACCCCCGCATCGCTGTCGATCCCGCTAGGCAGATCGACCGCCACCGTGGTGTGGTGCGCCGCAGCAAGGCTTGCGAGCAGCGCGACGTCGGAGTCGCTCAACGGACGGGTCAGGCCGCTGCCGAACAGGCAATCCACGAACACTTCGCCGGTGCGCCAGTCGGCGGGATCGAGCACGACCCCGCGATACCCCGCGCGGGCATGGCGCGCGGCATCGGTCGCCGGTTCACGGGGGGCGATCACCGCGACATCGCCGCCCCGCTCGCGGATCAGTTCGGCCAGCACCCAGCCATCGCCGCCATTGTTGCCCGGCCCGCACAGCACAGTAACCGCGCGCCCGCCCGACATCCGCCAGACCCACTCCCCCGCCCCGCGCCCGGCAATCCGCATCAGCGCTTCGACGTTGGTGCCGCCGTCGATCAGCGCCTGTTCGGCAGCGCGCATCTGCGCGACGGTGAGGATCGGCTGTCCCGCGATCGGGGTCATTCGCTGACCCGCGGCTCGGGCGAACCTGGCGGCTTCACCACCCGCACGAGATAGCGATCACCGTCGACCGCGAGCTCTGTAATGCCGTCGTCGCGCGGAATGAAGACTGCCGCGTCGACACCGTCGATAGAGCGGATCCCCTGCCCCTCGACCGGCTCGAAGCGGCGGAAACCCCCATCGGGCCGGTGGACGCTGAACCGCGGCCCGTCACGCTCGAGCGTGCAGACTTCGGAAAAGTCCGGCGCCCCATCGAGCGCGCAGGCGATGCGCTCGCCCGCCGCTTCGGGCTCCGATTGCGCGCAAGCGGAGAGCGCCAGGATGCAAGGAAGCGCAAGGTGCTTCAAGGTTGCAATGCGGCGGATCATATATCCGCATAGACATGCGTTTCGGCAGCCGCTCCGGGATGGGTCAGCGCGCCCTTGCTCGCCGGGCCGACGTTCCGGGCATAGCGCCACAGTGCGCCCGACTGGTAGTCGTTCGAGCGCGGCCGCCATGCCTTGCGACGCTCGGCCAGCACATCATCCGGAACGTTCAAATCGATTGTACCGTTCACCGCGTCGATCGCGATCTCGTCGCCATCCTCGACCAGTGCGATCGGGCCGCAGTCTGCAGCTTCGGGTCCGACATGGCCGATGCAGAACCCGCGCGTTGCGCCCGAAAAGCGCCCGTCGGTGACCAGCGCGACCTTCTCGCCCATTCCCAGCCCGTAAAGCGCGGCGGTGGTAGAGAGCATTTCGCGCATCCCCGGCCCGCCCTTGGGTCCCTCGTAGCGGATCACCACGACCTCGCCCTCGCGGATCGACCGCGTCTCGACCGCCGCGAAGGTATCTTCCTCGCAATCGAACACCCGCGCCGGGCCAGTGAACTGGAGACGGTGCATGCCCGCGACCTTGACGATCGCTCCCTCGGGCGCGAGGCTGCCTTTGAGGCCGACCACGCCGCCGGTCGGTGAGAGCGGTTTATCGAACGAATAGATGACCTTCTGATCGGGGTTCCAGGTTATTTCCTCAATATTCTCGCCCAGCGTCTTGCCGCTGACCGTCATCGGCGATGGATCGAGCATCCCGCCATCGAGCAGCGTCTTCATCACCATGTAGACCCCGCCGGCGTCATACATGTCCTTGGCGACATAGCGCCCCCCGGGCTTGAGATCGGCCACGTAGGGCGTCGACTTGAAGATCTCGGCGACGTCGAACAGGTCGAACTCGATCCCGCATTCGCTGGCCATCGCGGGCAGGTGCAGGGCGGCATTGGTCGAGCCGCCGGTCGCCGCGACGACGCGCGCGGCATTCTCGAACGCGGCGCGGGTACAGATGTCGCGCGGGCGGATGTTGCGCGCCAGCAACTCCATGACCTGCCGCCCGGCGGCGACCGCCACTTCCTCGCGCGATTTGTACGGAGCGGGAGCCATGTTGCTGTTTGGAAGCGACAATCCAATCGCCTCTCCGACGCAGGCCATGGTGTTGGCTGTATATTGTCCGCCGCAGGCCCCATGCCCCGGGCAGGCGACCTTTTCGAGCGCGGTCAGGTCTTTCAGCGGACAATTGCCCGCCGCGTGCTGGCCGACTGCCTCGAAAACGTCGACCACGGTCACGTCGCGGCCCTGATAGCGGCCGGGCAGGATCGAGCCGCCGTAGACGAAAATCGACGGCACATTGAGCCGCAGCATCGCCATCATCATCCCGGGCAGGCTCTTGTCGCACCCGGCAAACGTCACCAGCGCGTCATAACAATGGCCTCGAACCGACAGTTCTACCGAATCGGCAATCACCTCACGGCTGACCAGCGAGCTTTTCATCCCCTGATGGCCCATCGCGATCCCGTCGGTCACGGTGATGGTATTGAACCGGCGCGGGGTGCCGCCGCCCTGCTCGACCCCGCTACGGCAGATGTCCGCCTGGAAATCGAGCGTGGTGTTGCACGGCGCGCTGTCGTTCCCGGCCGAGGCGATTGCGACGAACGGGCGGTTGATCTCCTCCTCGGTCATGCCCATCGCGTAGTAATAGGAGCGGTGCGGCGCACGCTCGGGGCCGACCGAAACGTGGCGGCTGGGCAGGCGCGACTTGTCGAAGGTATGGGTCATCGTGTGGTTCCCTGAAGCCCGCCCGCCTTTGCGCCAGAGCAACGCGCGGTCAAGGTTTCAGCGAAGTCGACCGCTCATCTGCCACCATGCCGGGTCGACAGTCGCTGCGGCGGAGTCGCGCGCTTCGATGCTGTCGAACAGCGCAAAGCAGGTCGCACCGGAACCGCTCATCCGCACCAGCCAGGCGGGAGTTTCGCGCAGCACGGCGAGCACCTCGGCGATCGGCGGGCACAGCGCAATGGCCGGGGCTTCAAGATCGTTGCGCCCCTCAAGCGCGATTTCGCGGGCGGTGCCGCCCGGCATGGCGCCGCGATCCACCCCATCCCAACCCGCGAAAACCGGGCCGGTCGCCATGGGAGTACGCGGATTGACCAGCAGGACGGGGGTTCCGCCCAGATCGTCCTCGACCGGCTCCAGATCGGTCCCCGTCCCGCGCCCGATTGCGGTGCGGCTCTCAACGCAGACCGGAACGTCGGCCCCCAGCTTGGCTGCACGCTTCGGCCAGTCCTCGGGCAGCCCGAACCGTTCGCGCACCATGCGAAACACCGCGCCCGCATCGGCCGAGCCTCCGCCAAGCCCCGCAGCGACCGGCAGGCGCTTGTCGAGCGTGACGCGCCAGCCTTCCGGCCGGGGCAGCTTGGCGAGCGCCTGCGCGACGATGTTGCCGAACGGATCGGACAGCGCGCCCGCGAACTCACCAAACGTCCGCAACTCATCGCGCGGCGCGATCTCGACCGACACCGCATCGCCCGCATCGATGAAGGCGAACAGCGTCTCCAACTCGCGATAGCCATCCTCGCGCAGCCGCCGGATGTGGAGCGCGAGGTTGATCTTGGCGTAGGCGGTTTCGTTCACGAAAGAATTTACGCCGATCGTTCACCAAAGGCCGCTCGTCCTGAGCTTGTCGAAGGACTGTCCTGTTCTTCGAGCGGCGGGGCACGACGCAAAGAAAAAGCAGTCCTTCGACAGGCTCAGCACGAGCGGGAAGTGGATTGAGGATGCCTGACTTGCGAGGCGAGTCACCGCTCTCACATATTCGGATAGTTCGGACCGCCGCCACCTTCCGGCGTCACCCAGTTGATGTTCTGGTTGGGGTCCTTGATATCGCAGGTCTTGCAGTGGACGCAGTTCTGCGCGTTGATCTGGTATTTGGGCTGGCCGTCCTCGACCCCCAGCCATTCGTAAACCCCCGCTGGACAATACCGCGCCGATGGCCCGGCAAACACGCCCAACTCGCTGACTTTCTGCAGTTCGAGGTCCTTGACCTGCAAATGGACCGGCTGGTCTTCGGCATGGTTGGTGAAGCTGAGCGCGACGGACGACAGCCGATCGAAGCTGATGACATTATCGGGCTTGGGATAGATGATCGGCTGGAACAGGTCGGCGCGCATCGTTTGCTCGCTGTCGCGGTGGTGCTTCATCGCCACCGGAATGCCGATCTTCATGACCCGCATCCACATGTCCGCACCCGCCAGGACGGTGCCCAGCTCGTTACCGAACTTGCTGACCAGCGGCTGCGCGTTCTGGACGAGCTTGAGCTCCTGGGCGATCCAGCTGTTGCGGACCGCCGCATCGTATTCACCCAGCTCGTCGTGTTCGCGGCCGGTGCCGATGGCGTGAGCGATGCTTTCGGCCGCCAGCATCCCGCTTTTCATCGCAGTGTGGCTGCCTTTGATCCGCGGCACGTTGACGAAGCCAGCGGAGCACCCGATCAGCGCGCCGCCCGGAAAGGCGAGCTTGGGCACCGATTGCCACCCACCCTCGTTGATCGCGCGCGCGCCATAGGACACGCGGCGCCCACCTTCGAGCACCTCGCGGATCGCCGGATGCTGCTTCCAGCGCTGGAATTCCTCAAACGGATAGACGTAGGGGTTCTTGTAATCGAGCGCGGTGACCATGCCGAGCGCGACCTGGTTGTTGGCCTGATGATACAGGAACCCGCCGCCCCAGGTGTCGCTCTCCTTGAGCGGCCAGCCCTGGGTGTGGATAACCCGGCCCGCGAAGTGCTTGGCCGGATCGATGTCCCACAATTCCTTGATGCCCAGGCCATAGACCTGCGGCTGGCAGTCCTTCTCAAGATCGTACTTGCCCTTGAGCCGCTTGGTCAGGCTCCCGCGAGCACCCTCGGCGAACAGGGTATACTTGGCGTGGAGTTCCATGCCGGGCTGGTAATCGCCCTTGCGGCTGCCATCCTTGGCCACGCCCATATCGCCGGTCGCGACCCCGATCACCTTGTCGCCGTCGTAAAGAATTTCGGACGCGGGGAAGCCGGGAAAAATCTCGACGCCGAGTTCTTCCGCCTTGCCGGCCAGCCAGCGGCACAAGTTGCCTAGGCTGCCGGTATAGTTGCCCTCGTTGGAGAGGAATGGCGGCATCGGCCATTCGGAAATCGCGAAATGCCCGGTGCGGGTCAGGTTCCAGTGCCGGTTCTCGGTAACCATCACTTCAGCCATCGGGCACCCATCATCGACCCAATCGGGCAGCAATTCGTCGAGCGCGCGCGGATCGACCACCGCACCCGAAAGGATGTGCGCGCCGATCTCCGAGCCTTTTTCGAGGATGCAGCAGGTAATCTCGGGCGCGATCTGTTTGAGTCGGATCGCTGCCGCGAGGCCCGCCGGGCCGCCACCGACGATCACAACGTCGTAAGGCATCGATTCACGTTCACTCATGGCCACACTTCCCGGCTGAAACCTTGCTTCATGCCTTGATTGCTGCGCCCGGCAAGGTCAAGACCCGCAACCGATGATGGAAGAGCCCGATACACCTGACCGGCCAGAAATTCACGACTGGAATGCCCAGCTTGCCGCAGCGACCGCGTGGTGGCGCGAAGCCGGTGTCGATTGCGGGTTTACCGATGATCCCCGCGACTGGCTCGAGGCAACCAAGCCGCCCGCCGAGGAAGCGTCTCGCGATGCGTCCGTCGCGCGCGCTGCCCCCACCCCGCCCCCGCCCGTGCCCAGGATCGGCGGCGAACGGAGCCGCTGGCCCGCGACGCTCTCAGACTTTGCCGCGTGGTGGCTGACCGAGCCGAGCCTCGATCCGGAGTCGGGTGCGCGGCGCGTGCTGCCCTCTGGCCCGCAACCCGACCCGCATGGGGCCGCGCTGATGGTGCTGGTCGGCCAGCCCGAGGCGGATGACCGCGAGGCCCTGCTCGAGGGGCCGCAAGGTCGCCTGCTCGACGCAATGCTGGGTGCTTTCGGCCTGACCCGCGCGCAGACCTATGTCGCCAGCATCCTTCCCCGTCATACCCCGGTGGCCGACTGGAAAGGGCTCGCCAGCGCCGGAATGGGCGCGGTCGTCGCCCATCACATCGCGCTTGCCGCCCCGCAACGGCTGCTCGTTTTCGGGCGCGGCGGCGTTTCGGCGCTCGTGGGCCACGATCCAGCGCAAGGAACGCCACCTTCACCCGAATTTAACCATGCCAGAGGCAGCGTTCCGCTAACGATAGCGCCCGCGCTCGAATCCCTGCTCGATCGCCCGGCGCTGAAGGCGGGATTGTGGACGCGCTGGCTCGAATGGACGGACCCTCGATGAAAAGCTTTGTGCGGAACGTGGCCATGACGCTTGCAGCGACCGGGGCAATCCTGTCCGCCACGCCAAGCTTCGCCAACAGTGCCTCGTCCGATTATTTCCGCGCCCGGGTCCAGCGCACCGCCGTACCGCAGCTCCTGACCAAAACCGACCGCGACTATTACAGCGCGTTGTTCGCCGCGCTGAAGCGCGAAGACTGGAGCAAGGTCGAGACCATGCTCGGCGAACGCGTCGATGGTCCGCTGCACGCTGCCGCAAAATCGGAATTCTATCTCGCCGCCAATTCGCCCAAGGTCGAAGCCGCCCCGCTTCAGGCGCTGCTGGCAACAGGCCGCGAATTGCCGTGGGCAGACAAGATTGCCGCCCTTGCCGTCAAGCGCGGGGTGGTCGATCTGCCGTCGCTGCCGGGGATGCAGCGACTGGTTTCGCTGCCTTCCGCGCCCAAGCGCCTGCGCCCACGCGGCGTAAGCGACGGAACCATGCCCACCGGGATCGCCGATGCGATCCTGCTGGCGATCAAGAACGACGATCCGACCGGCGCGCGCACACTGCTCGACGGAATCGATGCCGGGCTGTCCAGCGAGGCGCGCGCCGAGTGGCGCCAGCGCGTCGCCTGGAGCTTCTATATCGAGAATGACGATACCCAGGCCCTGGCGGTGGCGCGCAGCGTTGCCGACGGGTCCGGCCCGTGGGTGGCCGAGGGTTGGTGGACCGTGGGCCTTGCCGCGTGGCGGCTGGGCGGCTGCGAGGAGGCCGCCGAAGCCTTCCAGAAAAGCGCCGCCGGGGCCCAGAACGCCGATCTAGCCGCCGCTGGCTACTATTGGGCCAGCCGGGCGTGGCTGCGCTGCCGCGCACCGGAAAAGGTTGCTGCGAACCTGCGCGCAGCCGCGCAGCGTCGCGAAACGCTCTACGGCATGATTGCCACCGAGGCACTTGGCCTGAAGGAGGCCTCTGCCCGCCCGTCACCCGATTTCAGCGGGGAGGATTGGCAGGGCCTGCGCGAGGTCGCCAACATCCGCACCGCGGTGGGCCTGGCGGAAATCGGTGAAGAGGAACTAGCCGGCGAAGTGCTGCGCCATCAGGCGCGGATCGGCGACCCTCGCCAGTATGCCGCCCTGTCCCGCCTGGCGCGCGATCTCGGGCTCGCCTCGACCCAGTTGTGGATGGCCTACAATGCGCCGGGTGGTGCCCGGCCCGATGAGGCGGCGCGCTATCCCAGCCCCAAATGGACCCCCGCATCGGGCTGGAAGGTCGATCCGGCGTTGATTTATGCCCACGCCTTGCAGGAATCGAATTTCCGCACCGGCGCGGTCAGCCCGGCACAGGCCAAGGGCCTGCTCCAGATCACCCCGATCACGGTACGTCAGCACGCGCCGTCGCTGTCGATGGAAGCCGGCGCGGTCGATCTGACCAAGCCCGAGACCAACCTGGCATTCGGACAGCGCAACCTTGAGATGCTGCGCGATTCGTCCGCCACAGGTGGACTGCTGCCCAAGGTCATGGCTGCCTATAACGCCGGCCTCTCGCCGATCACGCGCTGGAACAGCGAGATCCGCGACGATGGCGACCCACTGCTGTGGATGGAATCGATTCCTTACTGGGAAACCCGCGGTTACGTCTCGGTGGTGCTGCGGAACTACTGGATGTACGAAAGCCAGGCGGGCGGCGCGTCCGACAGTCGCTCGGGCCTCGCGCAAGGGATGTGGCCCAAATTTCCGGGCCTGGCAGGGGCCGGTTCGGTGCGTCTTGCGAGCCAAAGTAAATAGGCCGTGGCAATC
The DNA here is from genome assembly GCA_038256425.1 of Sphingomonadales bacterium. Lineage (GTDB taxonomy): Bacteria > Pseudomonadota > Alphaproteobacteria > Sphingomonadales > Sphingomonadaceae > Novosphingobium. The sequence continues at coordinate 45,766 of JBBSKI010000002.1, read as the reverse complement.
GACCCCAAGCGGACTTTCAAGCCGATCAACATCGCGGTCCTGACCGTTTCCGACACCCGCCAGGCCGCGGACGACACCTCTGGCGACCTGCTGGTCGACCGGATCAAGCGTGTCGGACACACCCTGGCGACGCGCGCGATCGAGCGCGATGACGTATCCCGGATCGTCAGCCGGTTGAGCAACTGGATCGACGACCGCGCGATCGATTGCGTGATCTCGACCGGCGGTACCGGACTGACCGGCCGCGACGTGACCCCCGAAGCGTTCGCCCGGCTCGCTTCCAATCACGACGGGCGCGACATTCCGGGTTTCGGCGAACTATTTCGCTGGGTCAGCTTCGCGACCATCGGCACCTCGACGATTCAGTCACGCGCCTGCGCCATGGTGGCGCGCGGGACCTATCTGTTCGCGCTGCCCGGATCGAACGGCGCGGTGAAGGACGGCTGGGACCTGATCCTTGCCGAACAGCTCGATTCGCGAAACCGCCCATGCAATTTCGTCGAACTGATGCCGAGGCTGCGCGAAATTTGAGGCCCTAATTTCCAGGTAGTGCTTGAGGATCTGGCTTCCTTGGCCGAGCGCAGTCTGCACCCGGACTATCTTTCCGGCGAAAGCCCCTTGTCAGCCTGTTCCACATATGTTCTGATTATCCAATGGATCCGCGCGAGTCCCCCGTCGTTCCCGGCCGAGGCGCGCAATCGGGCGCCGTCCCTACCCGCTTTCGGCTGGCGACGCGGGAAGCGGACGGCGACTGGCTCGACGAGCGGGCAGATATCGACGGCGCCCCGCCCCCGCTGCGGACTACGGTGATCGAGGAACATCCCAAGACGATCCTCACTTTCAACCAGTCGCCCGACATCGCGTTCGACCGCTCGATCAACGCCTATCGCGGCTGCGAGCACGGCTGTGTCTATTGCTATGCACGGCCCAGCCACGCTTTTCATGACCTGTCGCCCGGGCTCGATTTCGAAACGAAATTGTTCGCAAAGCCTGAGGCCGCCGAACTGTTGCGGCGCACCCTGGCCAAGCCCGGCTACAAGCCGGCACCGATTGCGATGGGGACCAACACCGATCCCTATCAGCCGATCGAAGCGCGTTACCGGATCACGCGGGCCGTGCTCGAAGTCTGCCTGGCCACCCGCCATCCAGTGACGATCACCACGAAGTCCAACCGCGTTCTGCGCGATCTTGATCTGCTGGCCGAACTGGCGGCGCTGAAACTCGTCGCGGTTGCGGTGTCGGTAACCAGCCTGGATCCAAAGCTGTCGGGCCTGCTCGAGCCGCGCGCGTCCGCCCCGGACAAACGATTGGCGGCACTTGGAAAGCTGGTCGAAGCCGGAGTGCCCGCACACGTTTCGGTCTCGCCGGTGATCCCATCCATCACCGATGAGTTCATCGAGGGCATCCTCGATCGCGCGGGCGCGCTGGGGGTCGGTTCGGCCAGTTGGATCATGCTGCGCCTGCCCCACGAGGTCGCCCCGCTGTTCCGCGAATGGCTGGCCACGCATTTTCCCCAACGCGGCGACAAGGTCATGAGCATCGTCCGCTCAGTGCGGGAAGGCCGCGACAACGATCCGGGATTCTTCAGCCGGATGAAGCCGCAAGGTGTCTGGGCCGATCTGTTCCGCACTCGCTTCCGTCTCGCCAGCAAACGCGCAGGAATTTTGCAGGAGCGGATCGTGCTCGATACCGCGCAATTCCGGGCGCCCCGGCTCGACGGGCAGTTGAGCTTGCTGTGAGGGTGTGACACGCAGAACTGTCGCGCGTCAGGCTGGGTGCTTTTCGGCAGCATTGCCGATCAGCTGCTCGAGAATGAAATGCGGCACTGTTAGAATCGACAGCAACACAAATGCTGTCCTGATGACGCCGGAATCAACCGCTGCGGTGCGATCTGCAAGGAAGATCAGAACAGCCGCGCCGCATGACAGCGCCATCACTGCCCCGCCAATGATCGCTTTTCTGCCATTCGATGCAGGGCCTGATTGCCGCAGCGCCTCTGCCAGATGGCGCGGTGAATGCAGGCCGCAAAAGAAAACTGCAAAACCGACCAGGGGAGGCAAGGCCACTACGGCAATCAGGCAGCACACCACGTCCAGGCCGATCAGGTTCTGCGTCCGTTTGAACGAATGGAACCCGAATAACAGACTTCCCAGCAGGGCGGGGATAGCGGTGCAAGCCAATAGAGCGGCAATCGTGCTGCCGTGGCCGTCACCGGTAAGCGTTTCGAAGATCGTGGCGACTTGCGCGGGATGGGCCAGGGCTGGAAGGGCAATCAACGCCCATCCCACCATTATCGCAAAAAACGGATCAACTCCGGTGCGCCAGTCTGCGCCGAAATGGATGATCGAGAAGACCAGAAAGACGACAAGCGCCAGCGACGGCAAGATTGCCCAAAGTGCCGCCATCGCGGCGGCGCAACCGGCATAGGCTGCGGTGATTTTCAGCTTTCCGCCCCACCCGTGACGACCGAACCGGATGGCAGCGATCTCTACATCCAGTGTGCCGTGGGGGATCCCGCAAAGCAGTATAAGCGCGGAGGCAATCGCGGTCGCAGTAGGCCCGTCCAGCCCGCCCCAATAGATATCGGCCAGTATCAACCCTGCAGTGCCAAGCGGCATGAGCAACCCGCGTATCCGCGCAGGTGCGGTCATGCTTGCCTGGCCGAAGCCATGACGGAGTGCGATTTCGAGCATCAGATCAAGCCGAGACAAAAACCGGGAGGTGAGCGCGCTCACCTCCCTAGTTGTTTGTCAGAAAGCTTGCTGGACCATCAGGCCCTGGCAAAGCCCTGCTCGCCATACTCGGCAGCCGATTTGCGGGTTGCGATAAGATAAATCAGCACCCCAAGGCCCGCCTTGGCGATCAGGTCTGCAATCGTATAGCCGACCTGCACGCCAACCATGACGTTGCTTCCGCTTAGGTTGGTGTAGGGCAGCATATAGACCATCGGGTAAAAGCCCCATGATGCGAACGTCAGCAAGCGCGCCTTCTTGACCAGTTCACGCACGTTGGCAGGCTGGCTGGCGATCGATGCGCTGAGGCCGGCGAAAAGCTGCCACATGATGTACACAAACGGGATCGCGGAGAGCGTGCCCCACAAGACGCGCGTCGGAATGTCTGTCGCAACTTCGCCCGGGTAACCCAGTACGACCATCATTGCCGCAGCAAACCCGAGGCTGGTTGCCTTGGATAGGGTTTCCGAAGCGGACAGCCGCATCACCAGGATCAACTCGATCAGCAGAAGCGGGACGGTCAGCAACCAATCGACATAGCGATAGGCGTCGTTGAAGGCGTATCCAGTCGCCGTAACGACCCCGTCCTTGATCTCGTAGGTAGAGCCCCAGCTCTCGAAAATCCGAAAGTAGTGATAGCAAGCAATCGCGCAGACCAGCCCCGATATGGTGAGCGCGGTTCGATAGGCGGGGCCGACTTGTGAGCGGCTGAGCCATAGGAACAGGGTCGTGGCGCCCATTGTCGCGAATGTGAAAGAGAACGCGTTGTATACCAGCGCAAACTGGCCTGCGGTAAGTGTATCCACTTTGGTACCCTCCTGTTTCTCAATTTTCAGCCCGATTTAAATTGAGATGGAAAGGGTAGTAGACCTGTGAAAATGCGCGACAACCTGACCTTAGGGTCATGTGTTTGGCGCACGACTGTTAGCGCCCCGAGCGGAGACACAAGGCGAGTGAGCCGCCGCAGTCCGCTGGCGGTTCCGTTGCCGGCCAGCGGCGAGGGATTAACACTCAGCGGCTGGAGCGGCTTGTGGCGGCGACGCCTCGCCACTCCACTGCGGGTTGACGCGCCGGGAAACAGCCCCGTGGGGCCCTCTGCCCGTCAGGTACGCGCCGTGTGCGGCAGGCCGGCCCCAAACCGGATCAGCCGGCTGTCCGCCAGCGCCGCGGTGCGGTGCGGTACGACGTCGCGGATGTAGTCCTCGTTCTTGACCATCGCCAAGAAGGCGGCGCTGTTTGGATAGCCCATTACAAAGACTTCGTCCCATTCATCGGCCGGGCCAGTAACGACGCATTCCAGCGGACAATCCCACTCCATTGCTGCACCGGTGCCGCCGACCAGTGACTGGAACCCGGCTTTATAGATCGCGTAGGCTTCGCGCCCGGTCAGGCCCTTGCCGTGGTTGGGATGGTCAGCGGGATAGTCCGCCTGATCCTTGAACTTGATCAGATTGAGCATCCGGATCGGCGTGTCACGCGGGAGCGATTTGAACAGGGTCCAGTTTTCGCGAGATGGGTCGATGTGAGTCATTGGCGTCACCTCAAGTCAAAAAATTACCGTCATGCTGAGCTCGTTTCAGCACCCATCGTGCGACGCGACCCGAACTTTGTATAGAGAGCGGCCTGGCCATCTGGTCGCTCGCGTATCCCCGATCCGGACGGGTCGTGGAATGAATATTGAAGCAAGCCCAGGATCACGGTTTTGTGGAAGGGCCACCACGCCGCCCGCCCTTACTCGACCAGCTTGTAATCGCGGAATCGCTCGCGCAGGTCCTTCTTGCTGATCTTGCCGGTTCCGGTGTGAGGGATGTCGTCGACGAATTCGATCGCATCGGGCATCCACCACTTGGCGATGTGACCGGACAAGTGCGCGCGGATATCGTCGGCGCAGCAGTCCACCCCGGGTTTCTTGACCACCACCAGGATCGGGCGCTCATCCCAGCGCGGGTGGTAGATGCCGATCGCCGCCGCTTCGGCCACCGCCGGATGGCCGACCGCGGCGTTTTCCAGCTCGACCGAGCTGATCCATTCGCCGCCCGACTTGATCACGTCCTTGGTCCGGTCGGTCAGCTGGAGCGTGCCATCGGGATGAATCAGCCCGACATCGCCGGTATCGAACCACTGGTCGGCGTCGGTCGCGTCGGCCTCGGCTTTGAAATAGCGGCGGATCACCCATGGCCCACGGATCTGCAGCGCCCCCGAGGTCGTCCCGTCGCGCGGAAGGACCTTGGCCGGGTCGTCGAGATCGACCGTGCGCAGCTCGACCCCGAACGCCGGGCGGCCCTGCTTGGAGACCAGATCGACCTGCGCATCGAAGCCCATCTCGTCCCAGTCGAACGGATAGGCCCCGGTGGTGCCGATCGGCGAGGTCTCGGTCATCCCCCAGGCGTGCGCGACCCGCACCCCGTTGCGCATCAGCCGCTCGATCATGAAGCGCGGCGCGGCCGATCCGCCGATGATCGCGGTACCCAGCTTGCCGATGTCGCGCACGTCCTTGCCGATCGAATCGAGATAGCCGAACATCCCCAACCACACGGTCGGCACGCCAGCCGAGTGCGTCACGCCCTCGCGGTCCATCAGGTCGCACAGCACCGCGGGATCGTTCACCGCCGAATAGACGAACTTGATCCCCGGGATCGTCCCCGCCCACGGCAAGCCCCAGCTGGCCGCATGGAACATCGGCACGATCGGCAGCATGACGCTGCGCGAATCGAAATCGAAGAAGTTGGGCGCGACCCCGGTCATTGCGTGCAGCACGGTCGAGCGGTGTTCGTAAAGCACGCCCTTGGGATGGCCGGTGGTACCACTGGTGTAGCACAGCATGCACGGCTCGCGCTCGTCGCCCTCGGCCCAGGTGGTGTCGCCGTCATGCGCGCCGATCCAGTCCTCGAACGCCAGGACACCGGAACCCGCGGGCGGATCGAAGCAGACATAGCGCGTCACGCAGGGCCAGCGCTCACGCAGCCGCTCGACCAGCGGCTGGAACGCCCAGTCGTACAGCAGGACGCGGTCTTCGGCATGGTTGACGATATATTCGAGCTGATCGTCGAACAGCCGCGGGTTGATCGTGTGGAGCACCCCGCCCGCGCCGACCGCCCCGTACCACGTGACGAGGTGGCGCGAATGGTTCATCGCCAGCGTGGCAACCCGGTCACCCTTGGCGATGCCTTCTGCCCGCAGCGCCTGCGTCATCTTCAGCGCATCGCGGCGCACTCCTGCCCAATCGGTCCGCGTCTCGGTCCCGTCGGCCCAGCGCGAGACGATCTCGCGGTGGCCGTATTCGCGGCCCGCGTGATCGATCAGGTGAGTGACCCTGAGTGGCCAGTCCTGCATCGCGCCCAATTGCATTGCGTTCGCTCCCTGATCGACGATCTTTTTATTCCACGAGGCGCAGGTGTCGTTCCCCGCGTGCCACGAGCGATACCTTGGCCAATCCCTCCATTGCAATCAACCGTTCGACGAGATCGCTGTCGAGGCGGAAGTCGCGGCCGAGGCTGACGAGCGGATCGGCATTGCCCCCGGTGCGAAGCCGCGCGCGGACCTCGCCGCGTCCCGCCCCGTCGCGCGGAAGCAGCAAGGCAAGCTCGCCCAGCACTTCGGCGCGGCTGACTTCGAGGCTGAGCAACATCTTCGCCACGCTGCCGACCTCGGCCAGCGGGCGGGCCGAACGTACGGTGATGCGGGGCGGCTCATCGGGGCTGGGGCTGTCGAGCTCGACGTTCAGCAGCAGACAGGTGCCGTCCGCCGCCCAGCCCTGGAACGGCTCGACCAGCGATTCCTCGAAACACGAGGCCGAAAACTGCCCGCTGCTGTCCGAAAAGTCGGCGCGGATGAAGTCCTTGCCACGCTTGGTCCGGCCCCGGTTCACCGCTTCGACCATCACCGCCATGACGCCGGCCTGACGCTGCACGCCTCCGCCGCCCTCACCACCACCGCCCCCGGCCATCATGCTGGCATAGGTCCGCGCGCCGTTGGCCGTGGCAACTGCGCGATACTGCTCGACCGGATGCTCGGCGAAATAGAACCCGAAGCTCTCGCGCTCCTTGGCCATCGCCTCGGCCCGGGTCCACGGCTGAACCGGGGCGAGGCGAAGGGTCGGCGCGGCATGATCGTCACCACCAAACAGCGCCGCCTGCCCGCTGTCACGCGAACGCGTCGCCTCGTCGGCAACCGCCAGCAGGATATCCGCGCTGGCGAAAACCTGCGCCCGGCCAGAACTGCCAATCCCCTCGAGGGTGTCGAACGCACCCGCGCTGGCGAGCCCTTCCAATTGGCGGCGGTTCATCGATCCCGGCGGCGCGCGGCGGAACACTTCCTCCAGGCTCCCGAACCAGCCCTTGGCCGCGCGCTCGGCCACCAGCGCTTCCATCGCCTTTTCGCCGACGTTGCGGATGCCCGCCAAGGCATAGCGCACGCGATAACCCTCGTCGGTGCGCTCGACGGTGAATTCGGCTTCGGAGCGGTTGATGTCGGGCGGCGCGAGTTCGCAGGCAGGGCGATGCGCGGTCGGGCGGCGCATGTCGTCGACGAACACGCACAGCTTTTCCGACTGGTGCTGATCGAAACACATCGAGGCTGCATAGAATTCGTGCGGGTAATGCGTCTTGAGCCAGGCGGTCTGATAGGCCAGCAGCGCATAGGCCGCAGCATGGCTCTTGTTGAAGCCATAGCCCGCAAACTTGTCAATCAGGTCGAACAACTCGTTGGCCTTGGCCGCCTCGATTGCCGAAACATCGCGGCAGCCTTCGATGAATCGCTGGCGCTGCGCGGCCATTTCGGCCGCGTCTTTCTTGCCCATCGCGCGGCGCAACACGTCGGCCTCGCCCAGCGAATAGCCCGCGAGCACCTGCGCGGCCTGCATGACCTGTTCCTGATAGACGAAGATCCCGTAAGTCTCGCCAAGGATCCCGGCGAGCCGCAGGTGCGGATAGACGATCGCCTCGGCCCCGTTCTTGCGGCGTCCGAACAGCGGGATATTGTCCATCGGGCCGGGCCGATAAAGCGAGACCAGCGCGATGATATCGTTGAAAACGCTCGGCTTCACCGCCGCCAGTGTCCGCCGCATCCCCTCGGATTCGAGCTGGAACACGCCGACCGTGTCGCCCGACTGGAGCAGGCGATAGACCGCCGGATCGTCCCATTCGAGCGCATCGAGATCGATCGTCACCCCGCGCTTGGCAAGCAGCTGAAGCGCCTTCTGGAGTACCGACAGCGTCTTGAGCCCGAGGAAATCGAACTTGACCAACCCGGCGCTCTCAACGTGTTTCATGTCGAACTGGGTAACCGGCATGTCCGAACGCGGATCGCGGTACAGCGGAACCAGCTCGGCCAGCGGGCGGTCGCCGATCACCACTCCGGCGGCATGGGTCGAACTGTTGCGCGGCAAGCCTTCGAGCTGCATCGCCAGATCGACCAGCCGTTTGACCTCGCCGTCGCGCTCGTATTCGCGGCGGAATTCGGCGACGCCGTTGAGCGTGCGCGGCAGGGTCCACGGGTCGGTCGGATGGTTGGGCACCAGCTTGCAAAGCCGATCGACCTGGCCATAGCTCATCTGGAGGATGCGCCCGCAATCGCGCAGCACCGCCCGCGCCTTTAACTTGCCGAAAGTGATGATCTGGGCGACCCGGTCATGGCCATAGCGATCCTGGACATAGCGGATCACCTCGCCCCGCCGGGTTTCGCAGAAGTCGATGTCGAAATCGGGCATCGACACGCGTTCCGGGTTGAGGAAGCGTTCGAACAGCAGCCCCAGCCGGATCGGATCGAGATCGGTGATGGTCAGCGCCCAGGCGACCAGCGACCCCGCGCCCGAACCGCGCCCCGGGCCGACCGGAATGTCCTGTTCCTTGGCCCACTTGATGAAATCGGCGACGATCAGGAAGTAGCCGCCAAAGCCCATGCGGTTGATGACGTCGATCTCGAACTCGAGGCGGTCGAGATAGACCTGCCGCTCCTCGTCGGTGAGCGTGAGGTAGGGCTCGAGCCGCTTCGCCAGCCCGGCCCGGCAATCCTCCGCCAGGGCCCGCGCCTCGCCCTCGGCATCGCCCGCCAGGCTCGGCAGGATCGGATCGCGGTTGGGCGGGGCAAAGGCGCAACGTTGCGCGACGACCAGCGTGTTGGCGAGAGCCTCGGGCAGGTCGGCGAACAACTCGGCCATCATCGGCGCTGACTTGACCCAGTTTTCGGCCCCCGATCGCGCCCGGTCGGCCGAATCAAGGTGGGTCGAGGCGGCGATGCACAGCATGGCATCGTGCGCAGCGTGGAACCCCGGCTGGTCGAAACAGGCCGGGTTGGTCGCGACCAGCGGAAGATCCCGTGCATAGGCCAGCGCGATCAGCGCGTCCTCGGCGGCCTCCTCCACCGCCTCGCCGCGCCGGGCGAGTTCGATATAGAGCCGGTCGCCGAACAGCTCGGCCAGCCGCGTCGCATAGGTCTCTGCCGCCTCGCCCTGCTCCGCCGCGCAGAGCCGCGCGAGTGCGCCCTCGCCCGCCCCGGTCAGCGCGATCAGTCCGTCGGTGCGCCCGACAAGATCGCCCAGGCTCACATGCGGCGGTTGCTCGACCGGGCGGCCGAGATGCGCCGCGCTGACCAGATGGCACAGGTTCTGCCAGCCCGCCTCGTCCTGCGCGTAAAGCGCCAGCCAGTCGATGGTCGGCGAGCCGTTGGCAGTGGCGGACCCAAAGCCGGTCTTTGCAGCGCCGCCCCGCTCGGGCCGCGCCACCGCGAGCAGCGCGCCGATCAGCGGCTGCACGCCCTTATCACGCGCCGCCGCGGCGAACGGAACGACGCCGTAAAGCCCGTTGCGGTCGCAGATGGCGATGGCGGGGAATCCGCGATCGCTCGCCACCCGGGAAATCGCCTTGGGATCGATCGCGCCTTCGAGCATCGTGTAGGACGACAGGATACGCAGCGGAACGAACGGGGCGAAAGGCATGGCGTTACCCTAGCCCGGCAAGCGCGCCTTGTGGAGTGCGCGACGGAAAACTGTCCACGCGAGTCTCTTCAGTTCACCGCCCGCTCGCGCCCTTCCCAGTAGGGTGCGCGCAACGCCCGGCGCAGGATCTTGCCCGAGGGGTTGCGCGGCAGCGCGTCGATCACATCGATGGACTTTGGCGCCTTGAACGCGGCGATCCGTTCGCGGGTATAGGCGATGACTTCCGCCTCATCGATCTGCCGACCGGGCTTGGGCACGACGCATGCCTTGACCGCCTCGCCCCAGCGGTCGTCGGGCACGCCGAACACCGCGACCTCGGCAATGTCCGGGTGGCCGTAGATCGCGCTTTCGACTTCGGCGGGATAGACGTTCTCCCCCCCGCTGATGATCATGTCCTTCATCCGGTCCTGGATGTAGATATAGCCATCGTCGTCCATCGTCGCGGCATCGCCGGTGCGGACCCAGCCATCGGCGGACAGTGTCGCATCAGTCGCCTCGGGCAGGTTCCAGTAGCCCAGCATGTTGTTGGCCGAACGGGTGACGACTTCGCCGACCTCGCCGCGCGGCAGTTCCGCGCCGTCTGGTCCGACGATCTTGACTTCAACTCCGGGGATCGCCTTGCCCGCCGCGCGCATCCGCGGATTGCCTTCGAGCGTGTGGTCCTCGGGCGGCAGCACCACCACCGTACCGGTCGTCTCGGTCATGCCATAGCACTGCATGAAGCCGGCGTTGGGAATCGTCTCGACCGCCTGGCGCAGCAGTTCGAGCGGGATCGGCGCGGCCCCGTACATCACGTATTTGAGGCCCGAGAAATCGGTAGTGGCGGCGGCGGGATGCTGGATCACCATCTGCAAAGCGGCCGGCACGATGAAGAACCGGGTGACCCCTTCGCCCATCGCGCGCAAACACCCCTCGGCAGTGAACTCGCTCTGGACGATCCCGCGGACCCCCGCGCCCACCGCCATGACGCCAAGGCCTGTGCCGCCGATATGCGCGCAAGGCATGCATACCAGAATGGCCTCGTCGGGCTCCCATGTAGCCCACGGCAGCCCGGCCTCGGTTCCAGCCGTGCGTAGCCCGAACAGGTTGCGCGAGCTGAGCACCGCACCCTTGGGGTTGCCCGTGGTGCCCGAGGTGTAAAGCTGGATCACCGCGTCGTCGGGCTCTGCTGCGGGCATTTCGGCGGGAGCGGTTGCGGAAAACCACGCGCGCGCTTCGTCCACCCCGATCACCCGCGGGCTGCCGGGAAGCTGAGCTGCTATCGACTGCGCGCAATCGACGAATTCATCCCCGGCAAAGACCAGCTTCGCGCCTGTATCGCGCAAGATATACTCGACTTCGGCGGGAGCCAGCCGCCAGCCGACCGGTACGGTGACGATCCCCGCACGTCCGGCGGAAAAAAACAGTTGGAAATAAAAGTCGGAGTTCTTGCCGTACCATACGATCCGGTCGCCCTTGCCGACCCCGGCACCGGCCAGCGCGGCAACGATCCGGCGGCCGGATTCTTCCAGTTCGGCAAACGTGGTACGCCTGTCGTCCTGCTCCAGCACAACCGCATCGGGCCGGTCGACGGCCCAGTGGCGGATAAAATCGTCGAGGCTCAGCAAATCGTTCGGGCTGAGCGGCACTGCTTCGGTCATTCGCTATCCTCGTTTCCCGCCAAGATGATGGCAGGAACCTTGGAAGATTGAAACCGCTTGAAAAAAGCCAGAGCGATCTGTCAGACCCTTATTGTTCAGGCAGGCGGTGACCACACCAGACGCGGTTTGCGCGCCGCACGCGTCTCATCCAGCCGCCGCCGAGGGGCGAATTGCGGGGCAGCGGCGAGGCTCGCATCCCCGGCCATCGCCCGTTCCGCCAAAGAGCGAACGGCACCGATGAACTGATCGAGGCTGGCGCGGCTTTCGGTCTCGGTCGGCTCGATCAGCATCGCGCCGTGGACGACCAGCGGGAAATAGACCGTCATCGGGTGGAAACCCTCGTCGATCAGCCCCTTGGCCAGATCGAGCGTCGACAGCCCGCCGGCGAAGCCCTCGTCGCTGAACAGCGCTTCGTGCATGCACGGTCCCGATTGGGCGAACGGCGCATCGAGCACGTCCTCCAGGCTGCGCAGCACGTAGTTGGCGTTGAGCACCGCGTCCTCCGCGACCTGGCGCAGCCCATCGGCACCATGGCTGAGGATGTAGGTCAGCGCGCGGGTGAACATGCCCATCTGGCCATGAAACGCCGCCATTCGCCCAAAGCTGTGGGGATGCTCCTCGCCCGCGTCTTCCTCCTCGATCAGCCGAACGTGGCCCTCAGCGTCGCGCGCGGTGAAAGGCAACGGCGCGTAGGGGCTGAGCGCCTCGGACAGGACCACCGGCCCCGAACCCGGCCCGCCGCCGCCGTGCGGGGTGGAAAAGGTCTTGTGCAGGTTGATGTGCATCGCATCGATGCCAAGATCGCCAGGGCGAACCTTGCCGACCAGCGCGTTGAAGTTCGCCCCATCGCAATAGACGAAGCCCCCCGCCGCATGAACCGCCTCACCGATCGCCGCCATGTCGGGCTCGAACAGCCCGCAGGTGTTGGGATTGGTGATCATCACGGCCGCTACGTCCGGTCCCAGCCGAGCGGTCAGCGCGGCCAGATCGACCCGCCCACCGGCCGTCGCCGGGATGCTCTCGACCCGGTAACCGGCAAAGGCAGCGGTTGCCGGGTTGGTCCCATGCGCGCTTTCGGGCACCAGCACGACGCTGCGCGCATCGCCGCGCGCCTCCAGCGCGGCGCGGATGCACAACAGCCCGCACAGCTCGCCATGCGCGCCCGCCTTGGGGGTCATCGCGACGCTGTGCATTCCGGTGAGCTTGAGCAGCCAGTCAGCCAGTTCGGCGATCGCTTCCAGCGCGCCGGGCACGGTCTGCTGGGGCTGGAGTGGGTGGATGTCGGCAAACCCCGGCAACCGCGCCAGCTTTTCGTCGAGCCGCGGGTTGTGCTTCATCGTGCAACTCCCAAGCGGAAAGATGCCCAGATCGATTCCATAATTCTGGCGTGACAACCGGGTGTAATGGCGCACCGTTTCGGGCTCGGACAGGCCCGGCAGATCGAGCGGCGCGGGCCGCAGGAAGGGCGTCAGCGCATCGAGCGGGGCGGCGGTCTGCGCTGGGAAATCGACCCCGGTGCGGTCGGCGCGGCCGATCTCGAAGATCAGCGGCTCCTCCAGTTGGAGCGCGCGGTTGCCGGTAAAGGTCGGCGCATCAGGCGTTTCATGGGCGGGGTGCTGCGCCGGGCCCATCTCGGGCCGCCAGCCTGCGGGGTTTAGAGCTGTCATGCCACCACCTCCTTCAGCGCCGCAGCAAAGGCGGCGATATCCTCATCGGTGGTGGTTTCGGTCGCCGCCACGAGCAGCCCGGCGGAGAGCGCCTCGACCCCGGGATAGAGCCGCGCGAGCGATACGCCCCCCAGCACGCCCCGGTCGGCCAGTGCGCGGACAACCTCACGCGCATCGCCCGGCACACGCAACGCGAACTCATTGAAATAGGCGTGATTGACCAGTTCGACCCCCGGGATTGATCCAAGCGCCTCGGCAGTCTGGCGTGCGCGGGCGTGAGAAGCGCGGGCCATCCGATCGAGCCCGGTTCCGCCGAGAAGGGTCATGTGAATGCTGAAGGCAAGCGCACAAAGGCCTGAATTTGTGCAGATATTGCTGGTCGCCTTTTCGCGCCGGATGTGCTGCTCACGGGTCGAGAGGGTCAGCACGAAGCCGCGGCGCCCCTCGGAGTCCGCGGTCTCGCCGCACAGTCGACCCGGCATCTGCCGGACGAACTTTTCGCGGCAGCCGAACAGGCCGAGGTACGGCCCGCCGAATTGCAAGCCGACGCCGAGGGCCTGGCCCTCGCCGACCACGATATCCGCACCCAACGTGCCGGGACTGGCAAGCAGGCCGAGCGCAACCGGCTCGGTAACCACCGCGATCAGCAGCGCACCGTGGGCCTGCGCCGCGGCAGCAATTTTCGCCAGATCGGGGATCCGCCCGAGCATGTCGGGATACTGCATGACGACGCAGCTTGTTTCGCTATCAAGGCTTTCGATCAAGGCATCATCATCGGTTTGCGCGACCAGTTCGGGAACGCCGGTCACCAGCGCATCGCCGGTGAAGCGCGCCATCGTCCGCGCGGTTTCGACGTAGTGGGGGTGCAGCCCGTTCGATAGCACCGCGCGGCCCCGCCGGGTGATCCGCCCGGCCATCGCGATGGCCTCCCAGCAAGCGGTCGAGCCGTCGTACATCGAAGCGTTGGCAATGTCGGTGCCCAGCAGGCGCGCAACCTGGGTCTGGAACTCGAACAGCACCTGCAAAGTCCCCTGCGCTATCTCAGGCTGATACGGGGTGTAGGAGGTCAGGAACTCGCCACGCTGAATCAGGTGATCGACGCTGGCGGGAATATGATGGCGATAAGCCCCGGCACCGATGAAGAACGGGGCTTGCCCAGCGGTAACATTCTTCGCCGCCAAGCGCGCCATATGGCGTTCCACCGCCATCTCGGGGGCATGGTATGGCAACCCCGCAATCGGCCGCGCCTGAAGGGCATCGGCGGGCACATCGCAAAACAGGTCGTCGATGTTCGCGGCCCCGATAACCGCCAGCATGGCGGCGCGATCGGGCTGGCTAAGGGGCAGATAACGCATTGCTGTCCTTTTATTGCACGGGGGAGGCGCTGCGCACCGGCGCGGCATCGCCCAGCATTCCGGTAAAGCGGTGATTGCGGTTCTGGTCGGCGCGCACCTAACCCGCAGACGTCATGGGCTCAGAGGCTTTCGACAAAGGCGCGATAGGCGGCTTCGTCCATCAGCCCGGCAAGCTCGGAGGTGTCGGCCAGCGTCATGCGCCATAGCCAGCCTTCGCCCTCCGCGTCCGAATTGACCAGTTCGGGCCGGTCTTCAAGCGCCGGATTGTTCTCGCTTACCGTCCCGCCGACCGGACTGTAGACATCCGACGCGGCCTTGACCGAATCGACCACCGACGCGCTGCCGCCCTTGGTCAGGCTCGCGCCCGGCGCTGGCAGTTCGACGAAGGTGATGTCGCCGAGCTGCCCTTGCGCGTAATCGGTGATCCCGACCGTGGCGGTGATTGGGGCGGTATCGCCCTCGACCTCGATCCACTCGTGCTCCTGGGTATAGTGGCGGCTCATCCGATGGCTCCTTTGCGATGATAGCGATGGGGGACGAACGGCAGCGGTACGACCGTGGCGGCCAGCCGCTTGCCGCGGACATCGATGGTCAGCGTGGGGACGTCGGCCACCTTCGATGCGATATAAGCCATCGCGATCGGACGCTCGAGCGAAGGCGAGAAACCGCCTGAGGTCACCATGCCAACCTGTTGATCGCCCAGCATCACGATTGCGCCCTCACGCGCCGCCATGCGTCCTTCGAGCAGCAGGCCAACGCGCTTGCGCGGGGCACCGCCCGCCAATTGACCCAGCACCTGCTCGGCACCGGGAAAGCCGCCCCCACCCGTTTCGACCGTGGCCCGTCGACGCTTGTTGATGGCGAAGGCCAGCCCCGCTTCCACCGGGCCGGTCTCGGGCGAGAGATCATGGCCATAGAGCGGCAGACCCGCCTCCAGCCGCAGCGAATCGCGCGCGCCGAGGCCGATCGGCTTGACCTCCGGCTGCGCACAAAGCGCATCGGCCAAGGCGACGGCATGATCGGCCGGGACCGAAATCTCATAGCCGTCCTCACCGGTATAGCCCGAGCGGCTGACCTGCAGCGCAACGTCGCCCCACAGGAACTGCCCTGAATCCATGAAGGTCATCTCGCCGACCGTTGGTCCAGCTTCGTTAACCGGCACAAGGCCGAGCCGTTCCAGTGCCTGCGCCGCTTCAGGCCCTTGCAACGCCAGCAGCGCCGCCTCGTCGAGCAGGGTCAGGGTGATCGCATCGGGCAGATGCTCGCGCAGATGGGCGATGTCGTCCCACTTGGTCGCGCCGTTGACGACCATGTAGTAATGGTCCGCGGCATTGGCCAGCATCAGGTCGTCGAGGACCCCGCCGTCCTCGTCGAGCAGCAGCGAATAGCGCTGGCGGCCCGGTTTAAGCGTCGCCAGGTCGATCGGCAGGACCGCCTCGAGCGCAGCTTCCACGCCCTCACCGGAAACCTCGAGCTGGCCCATGTGGCTGACATCGAACAGCCCCGCATGACTGCGCGTCCAGTGATGCTCGGCGATGATTCCCTCATACTGGACCGGCATCCAGTACCCCGCGAACTCGACCATCCGCCCGCCCCGCGCACGGTGCCAGGCATCGAGCGGGAGCCCTTCGGTTTCCGGCACGTCGTCATCGTGGCTATCGGTATTGGTCTGGTCGCTCACAGGGATTCTCCGCACGGGTGTGCCACAAGTTCGGCACCCCCTCTGTCACGGAACCTGAGAGCTTTGACCCGGTGCTAACTGCGCAACGGGCTTACCCCTTCGGTGGCCCCCGCCAAGACGGGTGCGCTTTCCAGAGCGTCGCTAACGACCCACGCGGTCCTTGCTGCCTGAGAGATTCCGGGGCGGTTGCTCCTTCGGCGCCTCGCGATCGGTCCTTGGGGGACGAATCACGAGGGCTCTCCCGCGCGGTCAGCGACTATCCGGGCGATGGACGGCACTGCGAGCAGTGTCAATCGCCTGCGGTCCGCGAAGCACGAACGATTTCATCGTGTTCGTGGACGAAGCGGCCCTTCGGACCTTCGACAGCCAGTTTGAGAATGGCGCTGGCCATGGTGTTCGATGTGACCGAGCGATAGCGGCGCAAACCACCGTGCAGCAGAACGTCGGTCAGTGGGCTGGCCAGCATCGCGAGCCGCTCGGCGGGGCGCGGCGTACCCTCGCGCGGGCCGCGCAGGAGGCCTGGACGAAGGATATCGAGCCGGCCGAATTCCAGCGCCGCCAGCGCCGTTTCGACCTCGCCCTTGACCCGCAGATAGAAGTTCCGGCTCGCCGGATCCGCACCGACCGAGGACACCGCGATGCAGCGCGCCACTCCCGCCGCCTTCGCCGCGCTCGCACAGTCCAGCACCAGCTTCTGATCGACGCTGCGAAAGGCCGCTTCGTTGCGCCCCGCGGCACGCCAGGTGGTGCCAAGCGCAATGACCAAGGCGTCGGCCTGTGCGCTGGCGATCAGCCCCGGCCATTCGGCGGGGTCTGCCACCAGCAGTTCCATCCGTGCCCCGGTCGGTAGCGCAAATTCGCGGCGTGCCAGCGCAGTCAGGCGGATCGTGCCGCGCCCGACCGTCGCCGCAATCACCGCGCGACCGATCAAGCCGCTCGCGCCGACAAGTACGATGCGACGCCCATTGGCTTCAGACATTTCGCAATCCCTCTGGAACTGACCCGAACAAGCGGGCGTAAGTGTCTATCGCGTAACGATCTGTCATCCCGGCGATGAAATCGGCGAGATGGCGGCTTCGCCCCGGTTCCGCTTCGGGTAGTCCCTCGTGCCAGCTCTCCGGCAGCCCGGACGGATCCGCTGCGAACGCTGTAAACAGCCCGGCCACAACCTCGCGCGCGCGCTCCGCGGTCGCCAATTGATCGGGGTGATAATAGAGATTTGCATAGAGGAACTGCTTGAGACCGCGCTCCTGAACGGCAAGCCCAGGCGAGAACGCGACCAGCGCCCGCCCTGCTGCGCGCACGTCGGCAAGAGTTCCGATGCCGTCCCCGACCAGCCGGGCCTGCGTCTCGGCGATCAGATCGTTGACCATCAGCCCGATCTGCCCGCGCACAAGCTCGCGCAGCTGGCGTTCCTGTGGAGCGCCGGGATGCCGCCGCTCGACCTCGCGCCACTGGTCGGCGACGAAATCGAGCGTCAGCAAGTCGTCGAGCTTGAGGAACCCGGCGCGCAAGCCGTCGTCGATATCGTGATTGTCGTAAGCGATGTCGTCGGCGAGCGATGCCACTTGAGCCTCGAGGCTGGGCCACTGGCGCAAGGCGAGCGGAAACGCCGCATCCAGTTCTGCCAGCGCCCATGGCGGATCACTCACGGGCCCGTTGTGCTTGGCCAGCCCTTCGAGCAGTTCCCAACTCAGATTGAGCCCGTCGTGGCCGCAATAGGGCGATTCCAGGCGCATCAGCACGCGCAGGGTGTTGGCGTTGTGATCGAATCCTCCATGCCCCGCCAGGGCAGCGGCCAGCGCGTCTTCCCCGGCATGGCCAAACGGCGGGTGGCCGATGTCATGGGCGAGACACAGCGCCTCGGTCAGGTCCTCATCCAGCCCCAGCGCGCGTGCGATCGTCCGTCCGATCTGCGCGACCTCGAGGCTGTGGGTCAGGCGGACGCGATAGTGATCGCCGTCGGGGGCGATGAACACCTGGGTCTTGTGGCGCAGGCGGCGGAACGCAATCGAATGGACGATCCGGTCGCGGTCGCGCTGGAAGGCGCTGCGCGGACCGCGCACGCCGCTGGCATCGAGGGGAAATTCGCGGCCGCGGCTCGCCGCGGGGTCGGCCGCGTAAACCGCCGAAGTCATTACTCTCCCAGAATCCAGTCGGCCGCGGCCTCGGCATGGATGCGGGTGCCGTCGTAGATCGGCAGGACATTGGCATCGACATCGACCACCGCCTCAAGCTCGGTACAGGTGAGTACGATGGCCTTCGCTCCGGCCTGTTCGCGGGTGGTGATGATGGTCTTGAGCGAACGTTCGGCGGCGCGGGTGACCTTGCCCTGCATCAGCTCGTCGTAAATGATCCGGTCGATCTGGGCGACGTCGTCCATCACCGGGGGCAACAGGGTAACGCCGTGCTCGATCAGTCGCTGGCGATAAAAACCTTCGGTCATGACATTGCGCGTGCCGATCAGCGCGCCAGACTTCACCGCATCGCGCGCCATCCGCACGCCGACGCAATCGGCGATATGAAGGATCGGCACCGAAACCGCCGCGGCCACCTCGTCATAGACCTTGTGCATCGAATTGGCGCCGATGATCAGCGCGCCCGCCCCCGCCAGCTCAAGCCGCCGGGCCGAGGCGACCAGAACCTCGGTCGCACGCGCCCATTCGTCCTCGCTCGAAAGTCGGGCGAGATCGCTGAAATCGAGGCTTTCGATCAGAAGCGGCGCGCTGGCGAGCGGGCCGACACGGCTGCGGACGATGCGGTTGAGGTGTTCATAATAGGTCCGGGTCGAAACCCAGCTCATTCCGCCGATCAGGCCCAGCTTGCGCAATGCGGATACTCCTGCTTGTCGGACGCGGAGCATCTAGGCGAGCAGGCTCGCGTCGTCCAGCGGGAGCATCCGGCCACCCGTGAACCCGCACAATTGCGTCGAAGGTGACGAAGGTGACGGGGTCTTGGGAGAAAACTCCAAAGGCGCAAAGCTTGCGACGTGTCGGGCGAAGCAGTCGCGGCGGAACCGGTGGAGATCATTACCCCCCCCCTGCCGTCCTGCCGCCCGATAGGAAACTAAAACGCGCGAGGGTTGGCTTGTTACCTGAGCGCCGCGATCCACGCGCGCACTGCAGCCACCCCATCATGATCGACGGTCGCCTTGCCGAGTTCCGGCATCGCGACTCCGCCTTCCAAGCTGGTCATGCGGTACAGCAGGATCGAATGGTCGGGATCGCCCGGAACCACCCCGAATTCAAGAGTGCCCGCGCCGCGCCCGGCCGCGACCGGGCGCTTGTTTACGCCCAGCGCGGCGGGATCGTTCTGCTCCCAGCGCAGGTCGAGCCCGCTGTTCGAGGCCGAGGCTTGCGGATTGTGGCAATGCGCGCAGTTGACGTCGAGATAGCCGCGCGCAACCGCCGCGACCGGGGCCTTGGTACGGGTTTCCCACAAAGGCAGCGGGTTGGCGACTTGCGGGATCGTGTCGAGCCGTGCTGCCGAGTGCTGGTCCTTCAGCCAAGCCGCCGACAGGTTGCGCGCCTTGGGACCGATCGGGGTGACCGCGCCGGACAACGCATGGCATTCCTTGCACTGGTTCTTGTTGGGCACCGCATAGCTGATCGCCTGGCCCGCGGGGGTGGTGAGCGGCACTCGCGCGCCCGCCAACACCAGCCTCGCCTCGGTCTGCGCCTCGTTCCACATATAGGGCAGCGCCACCCAGCCATCGGCGCGGTGGAGCAGGACGCGGGTTTCGATCTTGCGACTCTTGTTCCCTTGGCGAAACGCGAAAGTCTTTATCAGCGCGGCACCGACCGGGAGATCGAGCAAGCCTTCACCTTTCGCCACCGCCTTCACTCCCGGCGGCAGGTAGAGGAAGCGGTGCTTGTCCGCTCCGTCCGACCACAGCGCGGTGTTGAGGCGATAGGGCGCCACGCCGGCGGCGGGTTTCTCCGCACCCGCATCGACGAAAAACCCGAACTCGGCGAGCGTGGCGGGAAACGCCGCGCCGGTCACCGCCGCATCGCGCACGCCGCCGGACGGGGTCGCGGTTGCTACGGCGGCTCCCGCCAGCAACAGGGCCGCGAACAGCAGCTTCACAGGCTCAGCCGGGCATCCAGAGCTTCTGGCGCCGCCGCACGCGGCAACGGCCCGCTGGGGAGCGGCGTTGTCGGCACCAGCGCAGGCAGCTTGAACGGACCAGGCCGGGCCAGTTCGAGGCTGGCACCCTGTTTCGGAAGATTGAGCGACCAGGCGCTGGCGTTATCGGTCCCCAGGCTCTTGGGCGGATCGCCCAGCCCATCCCACATCACCGGCGGCAGGGCCCCGCCGAACGCGGCGAGCAGCGCGGGCGCACCGGGCACCTGCGGATCATAGCCGCCACGCTTGAACCGGTTGGATGCCACCACGATCTCACGCGGGGTCGGATTGTAGCGCGTATCGGTGAAGGCCAGCGGATAGGTGATGACCATGATCTGCGCGGTCGGGTTGGCATCCATTTGATTGCCGACGACCTGCACATTGTCATTGGCCATCACCATGATGCCGGTCCCGCGCCGCACGCTGGCGACGATGTTGCCCTTGGGCGCGAAATTCGGGGTGTCGTTGCCGACCACCAGATTGTCCGAGACGACCACGTTGCCGCCGCCCATCACCGGCAGCGCGGGCAGATCGAACACCAGGATGCCGCCGGTGTTGCGGGTGACGTAGTTGCCGGTGACCAGCGCGTTGCGGCTGTTCTCGATCTCGATTCCCGCAACATTGCCGTCGGCCACCGAATAGCGGATCGTGATGTCCTTGCTTTGCCCGACATAAATGCCCGCGTCCGAAGCGCCCTTGGCGACCACCCCGTCGATCAGCACCCCGGTGCTTTCGACCGGGTAGATGCCATAGGCGCCATTGGTTTCCTTCGGCCCGCCAGTCCATTCGGCGCGAACCCGGTAATAGACGATGCGGTCCGCGCCCTTCGATTTGATCGCGTCGCCCTTCGCGTTCTCGACCGCGAAATCGCGCAGGGTGACATCGTCCGAGGTGACCAGCAGGCCTTCCCCGGCCCCTTGCTGTCCGGTGAAATCGAGGATCGTGGCATCCATCCCCGCGCCGCGCACCGTTACGCCGTTGGCATCGAGCGACAGCCCGTCGGTCAGCATGAAATGGCCCGCAGCAAGCTGCACCGTATCGCCCGGTTCGGCGAGGATCAGTGCCTCCTGCAATTTCGCCTGGGCATCGGGTCCGGGCGCGACCGCGATGGTTTTGGCGAGAACCGGAGACGCGCAGCACAGTGCGAAGGCGAGCGATATGAGATGGTTGCGCATCGCGCGATCATGCCGGGATGCTGGCCCGTGTCAATCTGTGGACGGTGCGGCGAGAATCCGCTTGCCAGCACGCCCCGACCGCAAGACAACACCGACGTCGCAGTCGCAACCGCACGAACCGGAGAGATTGCATGGCCGCCTATTTCATCGCGTCCTACCGCATAACCGATCCTGCCGGCTACGAGCCCTACGTGCCCTCGGTCATTCCGATCCTGCAGGCGCATGGCTGCGAAATTCTTGCTGCCGACTACGCCTCGCAAGCCATCGAAGGCGCGCCGGGCGAGGTCACCGTCATAATCAAGTTCGCATCGAAAGCGGCGGGACTGGCCTGGTACAATTCACCCGAATACCAGGCGATCGTTCACCTGCGGACCGACCACAGCGAAGGCACGTCGGTTCTGGTCGATCAATGGACCCCGCCCACCTGACCCCCACCCACTTGCCCCCCACCCAATTGACACCCACCCACTTGACCAAGGAACAAGCGATGGGCGATTTCGACGGCAAGGTCATTCTCATCACCGGGGCGACATCGGGCCTCGGGGCGACGGCGGCGGTTTCGCTGGCGGGCAAGGGCGCGAAAGTGGCGATCACCGGACGGCGTGAGGAGCAGGGCCAGGCGGTGCTCAAACAGATCGACGCGGCGGGCGGCGAGGGGCTGTTCATCCGGACCGATGTCACCGTCCGCGCCGATGTCGAGGCGATGGTGGCGAGAACGGTCGAGCGGTTCGGGCGGCTCGACGGCGCGGTCAATAATGCCGGGATGGTGGCATCCGCGCTCACCGCGGTCGCCGACATCAGCGAAGAGAACTGGCTCGCGACGATCTCGACCAATCTGACCGCCGTTTTCCTGAGCATGAAGTACGAGATACCGGCCCTGCTCGCGAGCGGCGGCGGTTCGATCGTCGACATGGCGTCGATGGCCGGTCTCGTCGCCAGCGACATCGGCGGCGCGGACTATGCCGCCAGCAAGCACGGCGTGATCGGCCTGACCAAGACCGCCGCGGTCGACTATGGCCTACAAGGCCTGCGGATCAATGCGCTGTGCCCGGCCTATTGCCACTCCGAAATGGTCGATCCGTTCGTGGAGGCCATGCCCGACCTGTTCGGCAAGGTCATCAGCCGCCACAGCGCAATGAACCGGCTTGGCGAATCGCAGGAAGTGGCCGACGCCATCGCATGGCTGCTGTCTGGCAAGTCCAGCTTCGTCAACGGTGCGGCGATACCGCTCGACGGCGGCGAGACGACGCGGCTGTATTGAACTGGAGCATGGCATGAAGGATTTCGCGGGCAAGATCGCGGTCATCACCGGCGGCGGGACCGGCATCGGTCGCGCACTGGCGCAGGCGTTGAGCGCGCAAGGATGCTCGGTCGCGATCTGCGATATCTCCGAGGCAAACATGGCGGAAACCCGGCGGCTGTGCCTCGCCGACGCGCCGCAAGGAACGCAGGTCCACACCTGGCGCGCGGATGTCGCGATCGAGGCCGAGATGGACGCCTGGGCCGATGCTGTTCGTGCGGACCTCGGCACCGACAAGATCCACCTGCTGTTCAACAATGCGGGCGTTTCCGGCGGAGGCAGCTTCGTCGCGGGTGAGCGGGCGGCGTGGGAACGGACCTTCGCGATCTGCTTCCACGGGGTGATCAACGGCGTGCGCGCCTTCCTGCCGCTGCTGCGCAACGCCGATCAGGGACACATCGCCAACACCTCCAGCGTCAACGGCTTCTGGGCGACGCTGGGTCCGGGCCGGCCCCATACTGCCTACTCGGCGGCGAAATTCGCGGTCAAGGGCTTCACCGAGGCGCTGATCGAGGACCTGGCCATCAACGCCCCGCACATCACCTGTTCGGTCATTATGCCCGGCCATATCGGCACCGAAATTGCCGGCAATTCGATGCGGATCCAGGGCCGCGATGCTCCGGACGAGGTCATCGAAGCCGCCAATGCCAGCTTCCGGAACAGCGCGCCAATGTCTCCCGCAGAAGCTGCCACAGTAATCCTCGACGCCGTGCGCGCGGGGCGCTGGCGGATCCTGGTCGGCGAGGACGCGAAATTCCTTGATCAGTCGGTTCGTGCCGATCCTGAGAATGCCTACACCCCTGACTTCGTCCGCAAGCTGAAGGACGCCGGCCACTTTGCACTTTTGTGATGAGTGGCGGGAGGCCGCCGGGATCGGGCTTCAAGACAATCGAACGGACCGCGCTGCCCCAAACGGAGAAATAACCATGCGTGCCCTGACACCCGCCCTCGCCTTCGCCCTCGCGCTGTTCACACTTGCCGCGCCCGCGCCCGCTTTGGCAGAGGAGGCGTGGTATCCATCGAAACACGGCGCGCAGGACACCGCCGGCGCGATGAACAACCTGTCGCCCGAAGGCGCTGTGGCGGCGGCGAAGCTGGTCAAGACCGGCAAGGTCTATGCGCTCGGCATCGTCACCGGGCCGGACACGCCGGTCTGGCCAGGGCGCGCCTATTCGGTCGCGGTCATGGCGATCGACGATGGCGGTGGCACGCCGATCGGCGCCAACAAGGCCACTGGACATGACGATGTGGTGATGGCCTTCGTCGGCATCGGTACGCAATTGGACGGCTTCGGCCACATCGGCATCGACCGCCGCCACTACAACGGCGTCCACGCGCGCGATTTCTACAAGCCCGATGGCGTGACGAAATTCGGCATGGAAGCGATCATGCCCACCGCGACGCGGGGCGTCTTGCTCGACATGACGAAGCACTACAAAGTTGACCAGCTAAAGCCCGGCACCGCGTTCAACCGGGCGGAAATCGATGCGGCGGCCAAGGCGGCCGGGGTCAAGATCGGCAAGGGCGACGTGGTGTTGTTCCACACCGGATGGCTGGCCATGGCCAAGACCGATCCCAAGCAGTTCATCGCGGTCCAGCCCGGTCTGGGTGAGGACGGCGCAAACTATCTCGCGTCGTTGGGCGTGGTCATGATCGGGGCCGATACGGCCGCGCTCGAGGCGATTCCTTCGGAGGACCCGGCGCGCCCGTTCGTCGTTCACCAGACCCTGCTGACCAAGCACGGCGTCCACATTCTGGAGAATGTCGATACCGCAGAGTTGGCGAAAGACGCAGCCACCGAGTTCATGTTCGTGCTGGGCCAGCCGCGCTTGAAGGGCACGGTTCAGGCAGTGGTCAATCCGGTGGCGATCCGCTGAGGCTTGGCCAGTCGCGCTAGAGTATTTCCGTTCTGTATTGGATCACCTGCCCCTCCACCTTCAGGGGGAGGGTACGAAGGCTTGGCAGCTTGCTGCCTAGCCGGAGTTGGTGGGGGTGCGCCACGGCCGAGAGGGCGGACCACCCCCACCCAGCTCCGCTAGGCAGCAAGCTGCCAAGCTGCGCTACCTCCCCCTCACAAGGAGGAGGGGACTTGTGTTTTTGGTTCGACGAATTGCAGAAAAACTCTAGCGCGCCAGTCCCGTGCCGCACAGCGCGGCCGAACTGGCGGTGACCGCCAGCGCTTCGGCTTCGCCGACCCGGCGGACGGCGGAGACGTAGTCACCAAGCGATCGCTTTTCGCCCCGCAGCTTTTGCAGCTTGCGCAATTGCGCGATGCTCAGCCGATCGACCATCCGTTCGGCCATGCAGTCCGCATTGGCCGCCGACAGCCCGGCGTCGAGCAGCGAACTGCGCACCTGCGATTGGGCGATGGTCTGGACGCATCCGCCACCCACCAGGAGGAAGCCCATCGGCAGGAGGAAACGTGCGACCCTCAATGCTGCAGCGCCTTGACGATCTGCTCGACCATCTTCTTGGCGTCGGCGAGCAGCATCATGGTCTGGTCCATGTAGAACACCTCGTTATCGACCCCGGCATAGCCGACCCCGCCCATCGAACGCTTGATGAACATCACGGTCTTGGCCTTTTCGACATCGAACACCGGCATGCCGTAGATCGGGCTGGTCTTGTCGGTCTTGGCCGCCGGGTTGACCACGTCGTTGGCGCCGATGATGAAGGCCACGTCGGTCTGGGCGAATTCGCCGTTGATGTCTTCCAGCTCGAACACCTCGTCATAAGGCACGTTGGCCTCGGCCAGCAGCACGTTCATGTGGCCGGGCATCCGCCCCGCGACCGGGTGAATCGCATATTTGACGCGCACGCCCTTGGCCTTCAGCTGATCGCCCATCTCGCGCAGCACGTGCTGCGCCTGGGCGACCGCCATGCCGTATCCCGGAACGATGATGACTTGCTCGGCCTCGCCCAGCAGGAACGCGGCGTCCTCGGCGCTGCCGCGCTTCCACGGGCGGTCGATCCGCGCCGCGCCGTCGTCTCCCCCGCCGCTGACCGCGCCGAACCCGCCCGCGATTACGCTGATGAAGCTGCGGTTCATCGCCTTGCACATGATATAGGACAGGATCGCGCCCGAGCTTCCGACCAGCGCCCCGGTGATGATCATCGCGGTGTTGTGGAGGGTAAAGCCCATCGCCGCGGCCGCCCAGCCAGAATAGCTGTTGAGCATCGAGACCACGACCGGCATGTCCGCCCCGCCGATCGGGATGATGAGCAGGAAGCCGATCAGGAAGGCCAGCGCGGTCAGCGTGGCGATCACCCACAGCGCCTCGTCCTGTGTGAACCAGGCGGTCAGCCCGAGGATCGCGGCAAGCGTGCCCAGGTTGATGACATGGCGCCCCGGCAGCATGATCGGTGCGCCGCTCATCGATCCGTTGAGCTTGAGGAAGGCGATAACCGAGCCCGAGAAGGTGATCGCGCCGATCGCGATGCCCAGCCCCATTTCGACCCGGCTGACCGGATCGATAGTGCCGTCCGCGCCGATGATCCCGAACGCCTCGGGGTTGAGGTATGCCGCCCAGCCGACCAGCACCGCGGCAAGGCCGACAAGGCTGTGGAACGCCGCGACCAGTTGCGGCATCGCCGTCATCGCGATGCGCCGCGCGGTGACGATCCCGATCGCCGCGCCGAGCCCGATGGCCGCGAGGATCAGGGCGAGCACCCGCAGGTCGGCGGGGCTCGGTTCGGGCAGCAGCTTGCCCGGCGGGATCGGGGCCTGGGTCAGCAGCGTGGTGATCACCGCGATGCCCATGCCGATCATGCCGAAGCGGTTGCCGCGCTGCGAGGTCGCGGGCGAGCTCAGCCCGCGCAGCGCGAGGATGAACAGCACTCCCGAGGCGAGATAGGCGAGCAGCACCCACGGCGGCAGCGCCGCGACGTGTTCGACCACCGCCAGCGGGGCCGGCGGGTTAAGCGGGGGAGCGCCGAGGATCATGCTCAACGCTCCTTCTTTTTATACATGGCCAACATTCGCGCGGTGACCGCAAAGCCGCCGAAGATGTTGACGCTGGCCAGCACCACCCCGAGCAGCCCCAGCCAGGTCGCTTCCCACGACCCCGCCGAGGCCGCCGCGACCAGCGCACCGACGATGATGACGCTCGAAATCGCGTTGGTCACCGCCATCAGTGGGGTGTGGAGCGCCGGAGTGACCGACCAGACTACGTAATAGCCGACGAAACACGCCAGCACGAAGATCGACAGGATCGAGATGAAGTCCAAGATCGCCCCCTGATATGCGCGCTTCGCAAGGTACGGCTATCGCAACGCAACGCCGCTGTGTCGAGCGCGAAGCGCACAAAAAAACGCCCCGCCCGCGAGGGGCGAGGCGCCTTTTCGATAGCCGGTAAGGCTTACAGCGTCGGGGTAAGGACCCCGTCGACGACGTGGACAACGCCGTTCGACTGCGTGACATCGGCCTGGGTCACGAAAGCGGTGCTGCCGCCCATGCCCGCGACCTTCACCTTGTCGCCGTCCATCGTCAGGGTCAGTTCTTCGCCTGCGACGGTCTTGAGCTTGGCAGTGCCCTTGCCCTCGGTGATCTTGGCGGCGAGATCGGCGGCGGTCATCTTGCCGGCGACGACGTGGTAGGTCAGCACCTTGGTCAGGCTGGCCTTGGCTTCGGGCTTGAGCAAGCCGTCGAGCGTGGCCTTGTCGACCTTGGCGAAGGCGTCGTTGGTCGGCGCGAAGACGGTGAACGGACCCGGGCCCGCCAGCGTCTCGACCAGACCGGCTGCCTTGACCGCAGTGACCAGCGTGGTCAGGTTCGGCGCGGCCGAGGCGTTTTCGGCGATCGGCTTGTCGGCGAACATTTCCGCGCCGCCAACCATCGAATTGCCACCAGCGGCGGCAGTTGCGTCAGCAGACATTGCGTCAGCGGCTGCGGTTTCTTCGGCAGCGGGTGCCGGGGCTTCGCTGTTGCAGGCGGACAGAGTGAGCATGGCGGTGGCCGCCATCAGGGGAACGATGAACTTCATGCGGGTAATCTCCGTGAGTGCCTAGGCGACTCGGACATACCCGGCCGACCTGAGACGTGTCGCCATACTCTGCCAAGGGGCTGCGAGGAAAGGGGGATTCGTCGCTTAGCCAAGCAACCTGGGATGCACCACCTTGCCGCCCTGAGTCAGCCGCACCGCATCGCCGATTTCCTCATCGAGCACCGGACGGCCGGTTTCCTTGTCCCAGAACGCCGACAGGAAGTTGTAGAGATTGCGCGAAAACAGTGCCGAGGCATCGGCGGCGAGATGGGTCGGGGTGTTGGCGAAGCCGATCAGCTTGACCCCGTGGCGCTCGACCGTCTGGTCGGCAACGGAGCCCTCGACATTGCCGCCTTGCGCCACCGCGAGATCGAAGATCACGCTGCCGGTCTTCATGCTGGCGATCTGCGCGTCGGTGACCAGCCGGGGCGCAGCGCGGCCCGGGATCAGC
Organism: Sphingomonadales bacterium; assembly: GCA_038256425.1. Taxonomy (GTDB): domain Bacteria; phylum Pseudomonadota; class Alphaproteobacteria; order Sphingomonadales; family Sphingomonadaceae; genus Novosphingobium. Next base: position 17,724 of record JBBSKI010000002.1, on the reverse strand, counting down.
GCGGTGGTGATGACGATGTCCTGCTTGGCGATGTGGCTGGAGACCAGCTCGGCCTGGGCCTTCTGGTATTCCTCGCTCATTTCGGTGGCATAGCCGCCCGCGCCCTCGCCCTCGATCCCCGCGACGCTCTCCACGAAAATCGGCTTGGCGCCGAGCGACTGGATCTGCTCCCTGGTGGCCGAACGCACATCCGTGGCCGAAACCTGCGCGCCCAGCCGCCGCGCGGTCGCGATGGCCTGCAGGCCCGCGACCCCGACGCCCATCACGAACACTCGCGCCGCGCTGATCGTGCCGGCGGCGGTCATCATCATCGGAAAGGCGCGGCCATAGACGTCGGCGGCGGCGATCACCGCCTTGTATCCGGCGAGGTTCGATTGCGACGAGAGGATATCCATCGACTGCGCGCGCGTGATCCGCGGCATGAACTCCATCGCCAGCGCCTCGATCCCGGCGGCGGCATAGGCATCCACCCGCTCGCGCGCAGTGAATGGATCAAGCCCGGCCGCGACCCACGCACCCGGCTTGGCTCCCGCCAGCAGCACCGGATCTGGGCCCTGGACGCCGAGCACGATGTCCGCACCCGCGACGGTCGCGGCCGCATCGCCCAGTGTCGCGCCCATCGCCTCGTAATCGGCATCGGGGATCGCAGCGGACAGCCCCGCCCCGTGCTCGATCGCCATGGCGGCGCCCAGCGCGATGAATTTCTTGACCGTCTCGGGGCTCGCCGCGACCCGGTTTTCGCCCGGCGCGCGTTCCTTGAGAACCGCAATCTTGACCGACTGGTTCACCGTTGGATCAGGCGATCACAAGGACGACGACAACCGTAATCACCGCGATGACCGGCACCGACCACTTCAGATTGGCGATAAACGCGTCGTAAGTGGAATTGTGTGCCTTCATGTCATTGCCCGATGCCATGATATTTCTCCGAACAGCCCGCAGGACCCTGCGCTCTCCGTCTATCGCCGTGTTGCCGCCGCTTCAACCTTTGCCGCTGCTTAATCGGCTCTTTACCCAATCGGCCTAGACCGACCCCTCGTTACTGAACCGGGGAAATGATGGCCGAGGCCGATCCGCGCTTGCTTTTGCTGATCGACGACGAGCCCGCGCAATGCCGTTTGATCACGGCATTGGCAGCGCGCGAGGGCTGGCGCGTGATTATCGCGCGCGATTCGGAAACCGCCATCGCCACGCTCGGAACCCGCCAGGGGATGCAGCTTTCCGCCATCGTGCTCGATCAGTGGGTCCCGGGCGACGATGCCTGCACCCTGATCGCCGAACTGAAAGCCCGCCGCCCCGCGCTGCCGATCCTGATGCTGACCACCAGCGCGTCGCCGCTGCTGGCGGTCGAGGCAATGCGCGCCGGGGCGACCGATTACCTGGTCAAGCCGGTCGCTCCCGACCGCCTGCTGCTTGCGCTGCGCGCCGCGACCACGCGCGAAAAATCCAGCGAAGAACTCCAGCCGCTGACCGAGAAGATGTCGGGCGTGCTCGATTTCGACGCGATGATCGGCGCCGCACCCAATTTCCGCGCCGCGCTTGCGGTGGCGGCCAAGGCGGCGCGCGCGCACACCCCGGTGCTGATCGAGGGCGAGAACGGCACCGGCAAGGAAATGCTGGTCCGCGCAATGCACGCCGCCTCACCCCGCTCCAAGGCCCCGCTGCGCTTCGTGAACGTGGGCGGCATCCCCGCCAACCAGATCGAATCGGTGTTGTTCGGGCACGAGAAGGGCGCGTTCCCCGGTGCGTTCGACCGTCACATCGGTGCGCTCCAGCACGCCGATGGCGGCACGCTGGTGCTCGACGAGATCGACCGCCTGCCCGCGCCGGTGCAGGAACGACTGGCCGGATTTTTGGGGCGCGGCGACGTGCGGCCGATCGGCGCGCGCCACTCGTTCCGGATCGATCTGCGGCTGTTCGCGGCCAGCAACGCGCCGCTGGGCGAACTGGTAGCCAGCGGCGAGTTTCGCGACGATCTTTATCACAGCCTTGCCGCGGTGCAGGTCACCCTCCCCCCACTCCGCAGCCGCGCGGGCGACATATCGGCCCTGGCCCGCCATTTCCTCGGCCGGATCGGCGATCAGCCGGGCCTGCGCGCGCTGGGCATTACCGACAGTGCGCTGGCGCTGCTGGCGGCTTACGACTGGCCGGGCAATGTCCGCCAGCTTCAGGCCGTTTTGTTTCGCGCGGCGGTGTTCTGCGATGGTGACGCGCTGACTGCCGCCGATTTCCCCAACCTGTCGAGCCTGCTGGGCGACGATCACGCCGCGCATTCGCCGGTCCAGGAAGGGGTCGGCGTGATGCTCTACACCGCCGACGGCAACCTGCGCCCGCTCGAAGAAATCGAGGCCGACGTGATCCGCCTCGCCATCGGCCATTACCGTGGGCGGATGACCGAAGTCGCACGCCGGCTGGGGATCGGGCGCTCGACGCTGTACCGCAAGCTCGGCGATCTGGGGATCGACAACGCCGCTTGAGGCAGGCTGCCTGCCGCCGTCAGAAGTGCTTTTTAGCGCCGCTGCTAACGACCTTTTAACCCCGGCGGGCTGATTCGTGGGCCATCAAGGACAAAACCCATGGCGATTCACGGATTTCTCGAGACCACCGGCACCGACCGCGCGCTGCGCCGGACGATCTATCTGGAAGCGCGCAGTGCAACCGCTGCGGGTGAAGCTGCGGAAGTGGTTATCCAGAATATCTCGCTGGGCGGGATCCTGCTGGAAAGCCCGACGGCGCTCGAGCCCGGCGAACACCTTGTCATCGACCTTCCCGAAGTAGGCCCGGTCACCGCGATTGTAGTGTGGATAAGTGGCGACCTGTTCGGCTGCCGCTTCGATGAACCGCTTACCCCCGCAGCCCTCGCCGCAGCCGAATTGCGCAGCCTGGCGCCACCGGAAGCGGGTACACCTGTCCGGGCCGACCCGCCCGACGACCTTGGCACCCGCCTGCAACGGCTGCGCAAGGAACGGGGCCTGACGCTGGCCCAAGTTGCCGGTCAGCTCGGCGTCAGCAAGCCCACGGTCTGGGCCTGGGAGCGTGGCCGGGCGCGTCCGATCGAAGAACGGATCGATGCTCTGGCGGAGGCACTCGGGGTTACCCGCAGCGAGCTCATGGCCATGGGGGAAACCTCCGGGGCATTGCGCGATCTGGTGGCGCGCAGCCGCGAGCAGATCGCCGCGGCCTTCGGAACCCGCGCCGAGAATGTGCGGATCATGATCGAGCTCTGATCAGGCCGGTTTGGCCTGTCCGATAAATATACTTCCAACAAATCAGAAAGATGATAAGCCTGTTTGTAAGGCAAACAGTATTATTGCACGGGTCAGATAACCAGGTTTACTGACCAGTCGATAGTTTGCCCGGGGGTAAATGCTATCGCGTGCGCTTCCACGCTTTTCGGGCCGGCACCATATTTGTTTGCGGTGTCGATTTTAGGTCCGGTTAGCTGAACGGGTTGCGAATCGCACGCGGTCGAACTGGGGTCGCACTGTATGGGGGTGAATTTCACGCCGCAGGAAAATTGTGTCGTCTTTGCACTGCTCGAAGAAAACGATACCGACATCCTGATCAAAACCGACCGCGACGGCTTTATCGTCGAGGCCGCACCGACGCTCGACCGGATCGGGCTGAGCCTCGAAGGCGGTCCGATCGGGCGCCACTTGCTCGATTTCGTCGATCCTTCGGGTGCCGAGGCGGTCCGCCTGGCGCACAGTGCCGCGATTGCCGGACGCCCTGGCGGGAGCCGGGTCGAATTTGCCGCGCGCGTCGATGACGGGCACAGCCGCTGGTTCGAACTGCGAACCCGCCATTTGGCCGACGAACGCGACCGGATTTACGGCGCGGTCAGCATCATGCGCTGCATCGAGGAGCGCCGCGGATTCGAATCGCGCCTGTTCGCCGCGACGATGACCGATCCGCTGACCGGGCTGACCAACCGCCGCGCCTTCGTCGCAATGCTGCGCCATCTGATCGGGCACGGCGCGAGCGGTAGCGTCGCGATGTTCGATATCGATCACTTCAAGGCGCTGAACCTGCGTCACGGCCAGACGGCGGGCGATGAGGTGTTGGCCGGGTTTGCCCAATTCCTCCGCACGTTGACGCGCGCCGAGGACATCATTTCGCGCATTGGCGGGGAGAGTTTCGCCGTCCTCATGCCCGATACCACTCCCGAGCAGGCGGGCGCGCGATGCCGGGAGATCGTAGAGACGCTGGCCGAGATCGGTCGCTCCAGCGGAGAAGAGGCCGCCGCAATCACCTCGAGCGCGGGCGTGGCGCGGATCGGCGGGACGCTCGACGAGACGATCAGGGCGGTCGAACTGGCTCTGACGATCGCCAAAGCAAAAGGGCGATGCCGGGTCGAGGTGGCGAGTGCCGAACTGCGGCTGGCGAACGGCGGAGCGTCGCGGCGGACGCAGTGAATTAACGGGCCGCCGTTGCTTGCAGAAAGGCGGGCTTGGATTTGGGGCCCCCGTCGCCCGGCATCAGCGGATAGCTGCCGTCGGGCAGCGCGGCGAGCGGCATGCCGGCCGCAGCCAGGGCATAGGGCGAAACGCGGTGGCGGGTACACAGCCCGCCTGCGCCGTCGCTGACCAACGGAGTCTCGAATTCGACCCCGATTGCGGCATCGCTGCTGTAGATGACGGTCGAGACCGCGAGTTGCCCGCCGCCCAGATCGACCACCAGCATGGTTCCCTCCGGAACCCCGAGCACTCCCTCGATCCCGGCGCCCGCGCGCGACAGGTTGCGGATCAGGGCTTCGTAGCGGTGATCCTCATGGATGATCCCGATCCGGCGGTACATCGAGCGACGCTCGGGCCGATGGCGATCGGGCCCGGCAGGCTCGATGCGAAATTCGTTCGAGGCGATCCGCTCCAGCACTTCGTCGAGCGGCAGCGCCTTGGAATAGATCCAGCCCTGGATATAGCGCGCACCCTTGGCGCAGACGAGCTTGAGCTGATCGAACGCCTCGACCCCCTCGACCGTCGTTTCCATCCCCAGCGCATCGGCCAGCCCGATGATCGCGGCGATGATCTTGGCGCTGTTCTGGTCGTTCTGGGTGCAGGTTTCGACAAAGCTCTTGTCGACCTTGATCTTGTCGAACGGAGCCGAGCGCAGATAGCTGAGCGAGGAATAGCCGGTCCCGAAGTCGTCGAGCGCCAGCCGCACGCCCAGTTCCTTGAGCTGGCGGAAGGTTGCGTCGGTCGTTTCGCTGTCGCCCATGAAGACGCTCTCGGTCAGTTCGAGTTCGAGCCGCCCCGGGTCAAGCCCCGAACCGGCCAGCGCCTCGGTCACGATCCCGACGAACCCGGTGGTGGCAAACTGGACCGCCGAGACGTTGACTGCGACGCGGACCGTTGCGGGCCAGGCCAGCGCGTCCTCGCAGGCGCGGCGCAGCGCCCATTCGCCGATTCTGTTGATGAGCGAGGATTCCTCGGCGATCGGTATGAACAGCTCAGGGCTGACCATGCCGCGCTCTGGGTGTTCCCAGCGCAGCAACGCCTCGAACCCGACCACGGTGTTGTCCTGCGCACGCACCACCGGTTGGTAATGCAGCTTGAGCGCCTCGGCGGCGAGCGCCTCGCGCAAATCCTCTTCGATAAGCCGCCGCACCTCGGCCTCGTCCTTGAGATCGCCCGAATAGAACCGGAATGCGCCGCGCCCGCCGTTCTTGGCCGCATAGAGCGCGAGGTCCGAGGCGTGAACCAGATCGTCCTTGCCGATCCCGTCGTAAGGCGCAACGGCGATGCCGACCGATGCCCCGATGATCGCACGCTCAGCGCCGATCGCATAAGGCTGGGACAGCATCTGGATGATCTTGGCGGCCAGTTCGCCCAGCTTGCCGCGGTCATCGAGGTCGGGAAGGATAATCTGGAATTCATCGCCCCCCAGCCGTCCGATCTCGCCACGGTCTCCGACCACCCGGCCGAGCCGCTGCGCCACCTGCTTGAGCAATTCGTCACCCGCCTGGTGGCCGAGCAGATCGTTGACCGCCTTGAACCGGTCGAGATCGAGCATCATCAGCGCGCAGGAACGCTTGGCCGCGCGGAACGCGGCGAGCGTCCCTTCGATCTTGCGGCCCATCCGGTGGCGGTTCGCAAGACCGGTCAGCGAATCGTATTCCGCTAGGCGCGAATCCTCGATCTTGCGTTCGTATTCGACCGTGATGTCCTTGGCGCTGCCGCGATAGCCCTGAAACCGCCCGCCGCCGTCGAACTTGGGATGGCCCGAAATCGACCACCAGGTCTGCCGGCCTTCGGCTCGCGCCTCGCCCAGCGCGACGCGAACGGTGGTATCGACGAACTTGTTGCGCGCACTGAGCTGGAAGTTGAGCGGGCGTTCCGACTTTTCGTCGTTGTCGGGGTCGGTCTCGAACAGCGCGTTCAGCGGCTGGGTGAGCAGTTGCGCGATCGGGCGATTGAGCTTTTGCGCGGCGTTTTCAGAAATGTAGATCAGGCGACCATCGCTGTCGGTGGCCCATAGCCAGCCGATCCCGGCGCGCTCGAAGTCGTCGAGGATCTCGATCCGGCGGGCGTGATCGTCCGGGCGGATGACCTTGACCGAGCCATAGTCCACCCGGTCCGGGGCAGAGCCCCGGCCGGTCAGTCCGCTGAAGAGTCTTGCAACAGCCATATTTCGCCAACCTGCCCCGGCCCTGCGAATAGGGCGGTATTAACACTGACGGACCGTAAAGCGGTTTGGTAAACGATGCGCTAATTTCGGGACAGACGGCCTTGTCAGTGCGGTAACTGGGCAAAGTCGGTCAGCGCGGCATCGCGCAGGCCGCGCCAGATGCGCGTGGCCTGGACCGTTTCGGCCACGTCGTGGACCCTCAACACTTGAACCCCGGCGTCCATCGCCGCGATGGCCAGCGCAAGGCTGCCGCCGAGCCGCTTGTGCACCGGGGCTTCGTTGGACAGCGCACCGATCATCCGCTTGCGGCTCGCGCCGACCAGCAGCGGACAACCCAGCGCATGAAACAGCGGCAGCGCATTGATCAGCGCGAGATTGTCGGCCAGCGTCTTGCCGAAGCCGATGCCCGGATCGAGGACTATGCGGCCAGCATCGATGCCGGCCGCAATGGCTGCGTCGCGCCGCGCCGCGAGCCAATCGAACACGTCGAGCGCCACGTCGGCATAAACACCGTCGCCATGGAGGTCGTCGGCCTCTCCCGGCGCGTGCATCAGCACGACCGGTACTTCGGCCCGCGCCACCAGTTCAAGGCTGCGCGGATCGTGGCGCAGCGCCGAAACGTCGTTGACCAGGGTCGCCCCTGCCCTGAGCGCCGCCTCAATCACGCTGGCGCGGCGGCTGTCGATACTGACCGCCGCCCCGCTTGCCGCGAGCTGCTCGATCATCGGGAGAACACGCTTCGCCTCGTCGCCCTCCCACACCGCTGCCGCGCCCGGCCGGGTGGATTCGCCGCCGACATCGACCAGGGCCGCACCGCCCTCGAGCATCGCGGCGGCGTGAGCGGCTGCGACCTCGGGCTTGTCGAGGAATTCCCCGCCGTCGGAAAAGCTGTCCGGCGTCATGTTCAGGATGCCCATGACCTGCGGTTGATCGAGCCGGAGGATGCGCGCGCCGCACGTCAACGGCGCATGGACGGCGCGCAGGTTGGCCCATTGGGTTTGGCCTTGCGCGGCAAGGTCACCGGGCAGCCGGTCCAGCGCACCGGGCATTTCTGGCGCGGAGATACGCGTGCGCGAAACGATCCGGCCAGCCTCACGGACGATCAGCGCGAACCGGTGGGCATAGACCATGCCCCCGCCGAGCCGCACCGCATCGCCTTCTTCAGACTGCGGGCTGTCGGATAGCCCGATCGGGCGGAGGTAGATTTGCCGGGTCATGGCAATTGGGAGGACATCAATCCTCGGTCGCCAGCAGATACAGTTGCCGGACCGCGTCGAGCGGTTTGACCTCGCCCGCGTGCTCGACATGCCAGAAGGTCCAGCCGTTGCACGACGGGGCGCCTTGCAACGCCGCGCCCAGCCCGTGGATCGAGCCGGTTGCCGCGCCCGCCGCCAGCGAGCCGTCGGTCCGCACTTGCGCGACGAATTTGCGTTTCTTGTCGAACACCTGCGTCCCCGGGGCAAGCCAGCCGGTTTCGACCAGCGCGCCGAACGCGACGCGCCGGGTCGGTTTGGCGCTCTGCATCGTCGTCATCGCGCTTTCGTCTAGCGGCAAGGCTGCGGCGATGCGCTCGTGCGCCACCGCGATATAGCCGGGCTCACGCTCGCAGCCGATCCATTCGCGCCCCAGCCGCCGCGCCACCGCGCCGGTCGTACCGGTGCCGAAGAACGGGTCGAGCACCACATCGCCCTTGTTGGTGGTGGCCAGCATGACGCGGTAAAGCAGCGCCTCGGGCTTTTGGGTCGGGTGGGCCTTGACCCCGTCCTTGCGGATCCGCTCGGGTCCGCCGCAGATCGGCAGCACCCAGTCCGAACGCATCTGCAACTCGTCGTTCAGCGTCTTCATCGTCCGGTAATTGAAGGTGTAGCGCGCTTTTTCCCCAGTCGCCGCCCAGATCAGGGTCTCGTGCGCATTGGTGAAACGTGTGCCCTTGAAGTTGGGCATCGGGTTGGCCTTGCGCCAGACGATGTCATTGAGAATCCAGAACCCCAGATCCTGGAGGATCGCGCCGACCCGGAAGATGTTGTGGTACGATCCGATCACCCACAGCGAGCCGTCGGGCTTGAGCACGCGGTGCGCCTCGGTCAGCCACGCCCTGGTGAAATCGTCGTAAGTCTTGAAGCTGGCGAATTTGTCCCAGTCATCGGTCACCGCATCGACATGGCTGCCATCGGGGCGGTTGAGATCGCCGCCGAGCTGGAGGTTATAGGGCGGATCCGCGAAGACCATGTCGACCGATGCGGCGGGAAGCCCGCGCATCGCCTCGACACAATCGCCTTCGAGGATCCGCCCGAGCGGCAGCGACGCCCCCACACCTGCTGCCGCCGATCGCCTATTCGCAATCTGGCCGGCGCGCGAGGGCGCGCCGAAATCCTTTTGCCGAGTATCGAGTAATGTCGTCATGCCCGCCCCCGGTTTGTGTCGCGGCAAGGGTGAGTCCCCGGCCCGCCGCCGTCAAGCGGCGCATCGCGATGGTCCCTGCGCCAACATGGTTAACGCCGCGTCATCGCCCTGCGAACGAAACGAGTCCGGCACGAGATATGGAGCCTCACCGGGTCGCCCGGACTCGATATGTGGTGGTGTGGCGCGAAAGACTCGCCCTCGCGATTTTCGCGCTTTCAGGCGCTGACCGGGAGAGGATCGACCCCGGTAGCGGCCACCGCGAGCGCCCACAGCCGCGCCGCGTCGGCAAGATCGAGCGCGTGCGGCTCACGTTTGGCAGGCCCAGACTTCCCGCGTATCTCGCCCGGTCCCAGCGGCCCATAGTAGCCACCTGCCTGGACCTGCGGATCGGTCGCGGCCTGCAGCAGCGGCCAGGCCGCGCGATCTGGCGGGTTGAGCAGATAGCGCGCAATCGGCGCGATCTGGGGGATCGGCCAGGGGTAATGGCGGATGATCCCGGTGATCGACGAACCGGGATGGCAGCCGATTGCCTTGACCGGCGAGCCGCTGGCCCGCAACCGCCGATCGAGCTCGCGCAGGAACAGCAGGGTGGCCAGCTTGCTGACGCCATACCGCTTCCACCAGTTGTAATCGGACCTGGCGTCGAGATCGTCCCACGGCATTTGCTCGCGCCGATGGGCGAAGCTGCTGGTGATGACGATGCGCGGATCGGGCCGCTGGGCGAGTTGCGGCAGCAGCAGCCCGGCCAGGGTAAACCCGGCGAGGTAGTTGACGCCGAAGTGCAATTCATGACCCTGCGCGGTGCGTTGCAACAGACGAACCATCAGCCCGGCATTGTTGACCAGCACGTCGATCGGCTCCTTGGCCAGGCTGGCCGCACCGCGCCTGATCGCGTCCAGATCGGCAAGGTCGATTATCGAGTAGCTCAGATCGGCGCCGGGAGCTGTCTCCCTGATCCGCGCCATTGCCCCGTGCGCCAGGCTTTCCTCGCGGCACCCCAGAATGATCCGCGCGCCGCGCGCCGCGAACACCTTGGTCGCTTCGAAGCCGATACCGGAGTCCGCCCCGGTGACGTAGATGCACCGCCCCGCAAGGTCCGGAACATCCGTGGCGGTGAACCCGCTCATCTAAGGATCCCGGGCATTTCGAGCTGCGCGACCGGCGCGAAGCTGCGGCGGTGGTGCGGGGTCGCGCCGTGGCGGCGCAGCGCCACGAGGTGTTCGGGGGTGCCGTAGCCCGCATTGCGCTCCCACCCGTAATGCGGATGATCGGTGGAAAGCCCGCGCATCAACCGGTCGCGGTGCTCCTTGGCGACGATCGAGGCGGCCGATATGCACGGCTCGATTGCATCGCCGCCCACGATCGCGCGCGCGTTCCAGCGCCATTCGGGACGACGCCCGACCGGGGTGAGGTTGCCGTCGATCAGAACTTCGTCCGGCTCTTTGTCGAGAGCTTCGCACAGCCTGGCGACCGCCAGGGTCATTGCCAGCATGGTCGCCCCGAAGATGTTGAGCCGATCGATATCCTCTACTTCGACCACGCCCACCGCCCACTTGCAACGCCGCCGGATGCGCTCGTCGAGTATTGCGCGAACGCCGCGCCCAAGTTTTTTGGAATCGTCGAGCCCGCCGGGACGCGGGCGGCACAGCACCACGGCGGCGGCGACCACCGGACCGGCCAGCGGCCCGCGTCCGGCTTCGTCCACGCCGATTACAATACCAGACTTGGCACAGTCCCCAACGATGTGCATTCTAGGCCCCATGCCCCACAGAATCCCGTTCGCCCGTATCCTATCGCCCTTCATGGTGCTGCTCGCAAGCTGCGGCGTGCCGCCTGCCGGGGATAGCGCCGTGGCCAATGCAGGTCCGGCTCAGAGTCCAGCCGGCGCACCCTTCTCCATCGCGGACGTGGCGACCTTCGACGAGCCCTGGGCGCTCGCCCCGGTTCCCGGCACGGCGTATCTGCTCGTCACCGAAAAATCGGGCCAACTCAAACTGGTGGACGGCCTCGGCAAGGTCCATCCGGTGTCGGGCGCGCCCCGCGTCGACTACGGCGGCCAGGGAGGACTGGGCGACATCGTGTTCGCGCCCGGCGCTGCGGAGCTGGAACCGGGCAACGACGGCTTTCCTTTGTATATGAGCTGGGTCGAGGCGGGGCCGGATGGCACGCGCGGCGCGGTGGTCGGTCGCGGCTCGCTGGTGATCGACGAGATGGAGGGTGCCAGCCGGGTCGAAAGGCTCGAAGTAATCTGGCGGCAATCGCCCAAGGTCTCGGGACGGGGACATTATGCGCACCGCATCGCCTTTTCGCCCGATGGCAAACATCTGTTCGTCGCCTCGGGCGATCGCCAGAAGATGACACCGGCGCAGGACAAGTCGGTGAATCTCGGCAAGATCGTCCGGCTCAATCTGGATGGCACCCCCGCGGCGGGCAATCCGTTTGCGGCGGAGGGCGGCGTCTCGGCGCAGATCTGGTCGCTCGGCCATCGCAACATCCTCGGCCTGGCGTTCGACCCTCAGGGCCGGCTGTGGGATCTGGAGCATGGTCCCGCGGGCGGGGACGAGTTGAACTTCGTCAAGCCCGGCGCGAATTATGGCTGGCCGGTGGTCTCGCAGGGCGACCATTATGACGGCAAGGCCATCCCGCGTCACCCGACCCGCCCCGAATTCGCGGCCCCGGCGATTTCGTGGAGCCCGGTGATCGCGCCGGGGAATTTTGTATTTGTCTCGGGCAAGGCGTTTCCGGCGTGGCGGGGCCAGGCCCTCATCGCCGGGCTGGGCTCGGGCGGACTGGTCCGTGTCGCCATCGACGGCGAAAAGGCCCGCGAGGTCGGGCGGATCGATCTCGGCAACCGCATCCGCGCGATCGCCGAAGCGCCCGATGGCGCGATCTGGATCGTAGAGGACGGCAAAGGCGCGAAATTGCGGAAACTGACGCCGAAGAAGTAAGCTTAACTCAACAGTCTCCGCTCGTGCTGAGCTTGTCGAAGCACTGCTTTTTCTTCGGGCAGCAGCGCAATCGGCCCGAAGTGAACGACAGTGCTTCGACAGGCTCAGCACGGGCGGTGTTTGGGTGTGGGATTGATCGACATCCTTCGGGCCATTGCCACGCGCGCCCACCCGCCCTATCCGCGCGGCCCGATGACCAACCTGATCCCGCTCGACAACATCGACCCCGCGCTCGTCGAAGACCTGCTCGACCGCGCCTTCGGAGCCGACCGCTTCGCGCGCACCGCCTACAAGGTGCGCGATGGGGCCGATTGGCTGCCCGCGCTCAGCTTCGCCGCGCTGGATGACGACGACCGCCTGACCGGTACGATCCAGTGCTGGCCAGTGGCGCTGACCGCTCCTGCACGCGACGACCCAACTCAGAACAACAGGCCACCGCGCCGCCACCCGCTGATCATGGTCGGCCCGGTTGCGGTGCTGCCCGATCGCCAGCGCGAGGGCTTCGGTCAGGCGCTGATGACCGCCGCGCTGGGTGCGCTGAGCCCCCAGGCACCCCTGCCGCAGGTGATGATCGGCGATGCCGATTATTACGAGCGCTTCTTCGGGTTTACCGCCGCGCACACCGGTGGCTGGCGGCTGCCCGGCCCGTGGGACCCGGCGCGGCTGCTGTGCCGGGCGGACAATGTTGCGCTGCTCCCGCGCGAGGGCGCGCTCGGGCCTTGGCTCGATTGAACCGATCTGGCATCGCACCTGGAACGATGCCTTATGAACCGCCCCCCGAACTCGCAGCGCTGACCCTCGCCCAGATCGCCGAGGCGGTCGCGGCGCGCAAACTCCCCCCGGTCGAAGGCTGGGCTCCCGCCCGCACCGGCGACAGCGAGATGCGGATTGCCGCCGATGGCACCTGGTTCCACCAGGGCGGCAAGATCACCCGCGCGGCAATGGTCCGCGCCTTTTCCAGCCTGCTCAGCCGCGATGCCGAGGGCGCGCACTGGCTGGTCTCGCCGTTCGAAAAGCTGGCCATCGCGGTCGATGATGCGGGGTTCATCGCCACCGACCTGACCGTCACGAAGGACGCCGGCGGAAGCGACAGCATCGCCTTGCGCCTCAACACCGACGATCTGGTTATCGCCGGGCCCGATCACCCGATCCGCGCGGCGGGCGATCCGGAAACCCCGGCGCTTTACGTCATGGTCCGCCGCGGGGTCGAAGCGCGGCTCAACCGCAGCACTTACGGGCAATTGATCGATCACGCTCTGTCCTTGGGAACCGATCCGCTGGCCGTGTCCAGCGGCGGCGCGACCTTTGCGCTGACCCCCCGTGATTAGCCTGCCCGTGAACCCGCTGCTCGATCGGCTGACCACGCTGTTCGAGGCGGGCCACCGCGCCGACCTGACCGACCTGTGCGACGACGGCCACTTCGCCAAGGCCGAGACCCTGCGCCCCGCTGCGGTGCTGATGGCTTTCACCGAATGCCCCACGCCGAGCGTTCTGATGATCCACCGCCCCTCCAACATGCGCGCGCATCCCGGGCAGGCGGCGTTCCCCGGCGGCAAGATCGACCCCGGCGAGGACGCGGTCGAGGCCGCGCTGCGCGAAGCGCACGAGGAATTGGGGATCGACCCGGCCCGGGTCCGGGTGATCGGCCCGACCGACCGTTATCGCACCGCCACCGGCTATGACATCACCCCGGTGCTGGCGACCGTGCCCGACGGGCTGGAATTGCGCCCCAATCCCACCGAAGTCGCCAGCTGGTTCGCCCCGCCGGTCGATTTTGTGCTCGATCCCGCCAATCACCGGCCGCGCAGCGCCGAGTGGGGCGGGAGGGAGCGACATTATCTCGAGATCGTCTGGGAGGGGCATCGCATCTGGGGGGTGACTGCGGCGATCCTCGCTAATCTGGCGCGGCGGGTCGCTTGGCATGCTTGAAAAAGATTTGAGCTCGCGCAAAGGCGCAAAGGCGCAATGGAGTAGCATTTGCGGGGCAGCTGCCCGCTTTTTCGGTGGGCTTGGTTTGCAAAAGCCTTCGGCTCGATCCCTGCTTCTTTGCGCCTTTGCGCCTTTGCGCGAGCCAATATGAACTCAATTCTGCCCCCTGCTGCCTGGACCAGGCAACCCGACCTGCTCGAACTGGTCGCCGCGCTGGGAACAGGCAACGCGCGCTATGTCGGCGGGACGGTGCGCGATACGCTGCTCGGGATCGAGGCGCACGACATCGACATCGCCACGCCCTTGGAGCCCGTCGAAGTCATCGCCCGGCTCGACGCTGCGCAGATCCGCAGCGTGCCCACCGGGCTGAAACACGGCACGATCACCGCGATCCGCGCGAGCGGCAATGTGGAGATCACCACGCTGCGCAAGGACGTGACCACCGACGGCCGCCACGCCGAAGTCGCCTATACCAGCGACTGGCAGGAAGACGCCGCGCGGCGCGATTTCACGATCAACGCGCTTTATGCCGATCCGTTAACGCTGGCGGTGAGCGACTGGTTCGGCGGGCTGGACGACCTCAAGGCGCGCCGGGTCCGCTTCATCGGCGATCCGGCGGCGCGCATCCGCGAGGACCACCTGCGCATCCTGCGCTATTTCCGCTTCCAGGCGCGGTTCGGCTCGGACCCGGCGGACGAAGCGGCCGAGGCGGCCTGCGCAGACCTCGCCGCCACGCTCAAGGGCCTGTCGCGCGAGCGGGTCGGCTGGGAACTGCAGAACCTGCTAGCCCTCCCCGGCCCTTCCCCCACCGTGGCGCGGATGGCCGAGCTTGGCGTGCTCGGCGTGATCCTGCCCGAAGGCGATCCGGTCGCGCTGGCTGCGCTGGTGGCGGAGGAAGCGCGGCAAGCGGTGCAACCCGACTGGCTTCGCCGCCTGGCCGCGCTGCTCCCGGCAGACCCCGCCGTGGCCGAACGCGTGGCGGCCCGCTTCCGCGTCTCGGTGGCCCAGAAAAAGCGCCTTATCAGCGCGGCGAAGCGCAGTAGTGAGCAAGGCAACCCCCGCACCCTCGCCTACCGCCTCGGCATGGAGCAAGCCCTCGACCGCCTGCTGCTGACCGGCACCGACACCGCTCCGCTCAAGGGCTGGACCATCCCCACCTTCCCCCTCAAAGGCGGCCAGATCGTCGCCCGCGGGGTAGCCGCCGGGCCGGAGGTGGCGCGCATCCTGCGAACCGTCGAGGACCGCTGGGTGGCTGAAGGATTTCCGCCCGAAGACGTTGTCGCGCGCCTGCTCGACGAGACTTTTGCGGCCTGACTTAGAACCGATTATCCCGCGGAAACCCGTTCGGAGGCATCCTCCCCGCCGCGCCGCGCGCGACCTTCCACAACCCGATATCCTTCTCGGTCCGCGTCCGCCCGGTGCCGCCGCCCATCGTCCAGCTCAGCCCGTCCTCCAGCTTCAAGGTGATCGCATCGGCCAGCCCGCCGTCGCGGAAGCGTTGCAGGGTTACGCCCTGGCCTTTCGCCAGGATCGGCAGTTCGGCCAGGCTGAAGATCACCAGCTTGCGGTTGTCGCCCACCACCGCCACGTGATCGTGTTCGGCTGCGATTTCGCGGATGACTGCCAGCTTGACCCCAGGCTTGGTGCTCATCACGGAGCGGCCTTTCCGGGTTTCGGCGAGCAATTCGTCGGCCTCGGCGGCAAAGCCGCGTCCGGCGTTCGAGGCCAGCAACAGTTGCGCCTTGGGGCGATAGACCAGCAGCGCCACCACCTGCGCCTCGGGATCGAGATCGAGCATCGTGCGCAAGGGTTCGCCGAAGCCGCGCGCGCCGGGCAGCTTGTCCGCGCCGAGCGTGTAGATGCGCCCGTTATCGGCCGCGATCAGCAGCTTGTCGGTGGTCTGCGCGTGGAGCGCGAAGGCCGGGCCGTCGCCATCCTTGAACTTGAAATCGCGATCTAGGGCCTCGTGCCCCTTTGCGCCGCGAATCCAGCCGCGGGCCGAGAGGATCACCGTGACCGGCTCCTTCTCGATCATCGCGTCCATGCTGAATTCGCGGGTCGGCGCGGCTTCGGCGATGAGCGTGCGGCGAGCCCCGAGCGCCGTGTCCTCGCCGTACTCCTTGCGCAGCGCAGTCAGATCACGCTTCAGCCGGGTGCGCTGGCGGGCCGGGCTGTCGAGCAGCTTCTGCAAGTCGTCCTGCTCGGCCAGCAGGGTATCGCGCTCGCCGCGCAGTTCCATTTCCTCGAGCTTGCGCAGGGACCGCAACCGCATGTTGAGGATCGCCTCGGCCTGGCGCTCGGTCAGCCCGAATTCGGCCATCATGATCGGGCGCGGCTCGTCCTCGGTGCGGATGATCGCGATGATCCGGTCGAGATTGAGGAAGGCGACGATATAGCCTTCGACCAGCTCGAGCCGGCCTGCGATCTTCTCCAGCCGATGCTGCGTGCGGCGCAGCAGGATATCGATCTGCGCGATGATCCATTGGGTAAGCAGCGGGCGCAGCCCCAGCACGCCCGGGGTGCGGGTGGCGTCGAGCACGTTGAGGTTGAGGCTGAAGCGGTTTTCCAGATCGCTCAGGCGGTAAAGCGATTCCTTGAGCAGTTCGGGATCGACGTTGCGGCTTTTGGGAGTCAGCACCAGCCGGATTTCGGAATCGCTTTCGTCGCGCACGTCTTCCAGGATCGGCAGCTTCTTGTCCGCGATCAGCCCGGCGATCTGCTCGATCAGCTTGCCCTTCTGGACCATGTAAGGGATTTCGGTGACGACCAGTTGCCACATCCCCGAGCCGAGCCGCTCGATCCCCGCCGCGCGATCCTCCGCGGTTTTCGCTTCGGGCGCGTGGAACTTGGCGCGCACCCGGAAGCTGCCGCGCCCGCTCTCGTAAGCCGCCGCAATCGCCACCGGGCTGTCGACGATCGTGCCTCCGGTCGGCAGGTCAGGACCGTGGAACACTTCCATCAGCGCCGAATGCTCGGCGTGCGGGTTGTCGATCAGCAGCAGCGTCGCGTCGACGATCTCGGCGACGTTGTGGCTGGGGATCGAGGTCGCCATGCCCACCGCGATCCCGCTCGCGCCATTGGCCAGCAGATTGGGGAAGATGCCGGGGAATATCTCCGGCTCTTCGTCCTCGTTGTTGTAGGTCGGCTTGAAATCGGTCGCGCCCTCGTCGAGCCCGGCCATCAGCAGCATCGCGGTGCGGGTCAGCCGGGCTTCGGTATAGCGGTAGGCGGCGGGGTTATCGCCGTCGATATTGCCGAAATTGCCCTGCCCCTCGACCAGCGGATAGCGCAGCACGAAATCCTGCGCGAGCCGGACCATCGCGTCGTAGACCGACTGGTCGCCATGCGGATGATACTTGCCGATAACGTCGCCGACCACGCGCGCGGATTTCTTGAATGCCTGATTGGGCTCCAGCCGCAGCTGGCGCATCGCCCACAGCAGGCGGCGGTGGACCGGTTTCAGCCCATCGCGCAGATCGGGCAGCGAACGCGCGGTGATCGTCGACAGCGCATAGACCAGATAGCGTTCGGACAGCGCCGAATCGAACGGGGTATCGACGATCGAGTCGAACGGATCGGGGGTTGTGGTGACGGGCATCGTTGCGGTGCCCTAGCGACTGGCGCGCCGGGGTGGAAGCTTGGGGACTGGACAGAACCGGGGATGCAGCGGCGAAAATGGTGTGCCCGGCGCGATTCGAACGCGCGGCCCCCAGATTAGGAATCTGATGCTCTATCCGGCTGAGCTACGGGCACCCGGCGCTTGCCATAAGCGGCAGCCGGCCTTCTAGCAATCGCCCTGGCTCCAGCAATCAGTTGA
>JBBSKI010000001.1:0-80976 GCA_038256425.1 Sphingomonadales bacterium | reverse complement strand
CCGCGACAATCGAGACCTTCACCTCCGGCGGCCATTCTCGCCGCTTGCCCGCGCCTGTGAAAACCTCGAACCGCTGCGCACCTCTGCTCACAGGATCATCACCAGAGATTATCATAGTAGCACCGCCTCGCCCCCAGTTCAAGGCGCAGAAACTCGGCGCTACGCGTCAAACCCGCAAGGTGGAGCCGGAAAAGCGCTTACAACTCACCTGAGCAAGTCCGAGAATTTCATGCCATCGCGATTGCGAGTGGTGGCACCTCAATCAAGGACTTACCTGGGCCGCGCGAGACCGGAATGCACTTGGCCTATGTTCGCGATCCTGATGGCAACAAGCTTTGCGGCATCCACATTCCTGGATGAGTCTCTATTCCTGATTCAACCCCACGCTCAACCGCCGGCCGAGCCCAGTCGCACGCCACCAAGAGCATTCAGTTGCTTGCCAGCAACCATGTCTTCGTCATTTCATACCGTCGGCTCCACGCGCCCCGAGTGCGGGGCTTGTCGCGAAGTTGGGGGCCGCGTTCGGCAACCAGTAGCGTCGTAAGGTCCTGACCTCTGGCTGAGCAGCGTGCCACTATCCGTCCTTCGACCGTGACGCTTTGATATCCGGCGGCGCGAGGGTTGGCATCGACCTGCTGGCAATTGACCCGGCCCGGAACGAGCTCCTTCAAGGGCGCGGACGCCACAACATCCGTGCTTTCGTGGTCGGGTGCCTGGACTTCAGTCAGTTGCACGACATCGTTGCCGTTGGGATTGTTCGCGCAGCGCAGTGTGTCGCCGTGGATCGCTATAGCGAGACATATAAAGGTGAGACTCATCTCGTCCTCCAGGCATCGGTCAACCCCGATGAGGCGAGTCACGTCATACCGCTTGATCAATTAACCATGTATGCGGCCCGTCACTGCCGCAGGTTGCAGCAACCGACTTTGCAACCCAGCCCAATAAGTGCTCCGCAACGCGCGCTATCTCGACGTTGCCCACGTCCAGTCAGCGGGCGCGTCTGATTAGCCACACCGCCAGAGCTTTCTTCCCCTCAGCACCGCTTGGGTTGGCGTCTGCATTGGCCTTGGGTAAACTCCACGCATGTTTTCGGCCATTCTCTGCGCGCTGGGTTTCCACCGGCACTCTGTCGCCTCCATCGCGTGCCGTGATGGCAAGTATGTTGCCCTGTGCGAGCACTGCACTTGTCCTTTGGTTCGCTCCGCTAGCGGCAAGTGGGAGGGCGCTGGGCCGCTGTAAGGTGCGGAGCGGGCCGCGGAGGGTTTAGCGGCGCGCCATCACCGGGCGCATTCCAACACGAGTCTATTGCCCGCCGGCCCTTGAACGCCGGTACCCCGCCGCTTGGGCCTCCGCTTCAGTGCAGAACATCGCCTCCGGGCGCGTCTGCGCGTAGTATGGCATCCCGGGCATGTGGTAGATCCAATCGCCGCGGCGGCTGTGGTTGCCCTTTATATTGCATCCACTGGACGGAGACGCCGTGGCGGGACGCGCTTGGGGCCGCGATCGCAACGTCGCAGGCCGCGCAGCTTGCTCCGCAATCTCAGCTGGCCGGTTGGCCGCGCGATATTCTTCGGGCGGGAAGAAGCTGGACCCCCAAATCCCAATTCGGGCCTGTCGCGCTCTCGTCTCGGGCGCAACGTAGGCGTCGCTGTACTTTCGGAATGCCGTCGCCCAGCCCTGCTCCACCATGGTCTTGTTTAGCTCGTCGTATCCTGCCGAGCAGACCGCCAGCACTCGGCCGAAAGTGTCCCGCCCTTGCCCCCGACAAACAACATGCTTGCCGACGACAAGGTCTCGCAGCTGCTGCGCCGCAGCCTCGCCGCAGGGCCAGGCTTGCCCGTCGCGGTCGCACGTCTGCTTACCTTCAGGCGCATCTACACCGAAGAGGCGGACTTCTACCCCCGATACCGTCAGCGAATCTCCGTCGATTACGGACGCCGGTCCCGACACGGACTGGGCCGCGGCGGCGGCTGGGATCGCTAAGATTAAAATCGCGAGCAGCTTACGCATGCCCGGAGTTTAGCGCGAAGAACGTAAACAACCAACTTCGCCGGCAAATCGTGGGGCGCGCGAGCCTAAGCGTTTTGGCCTTAGCCCCCGATGGTTCGCGAGCCGTAGCGGAAGAACAAAGCCTCCCCGCTCAACTTCGGATCAGCAACGATAAGCGCGCTAGCCTGGTGGCCGCCCGCCTGCAAAAAGCCCCAAAGCGCCGGGTCTAGTGCCACCTGCGACAGGGGGATGTCTGCGTCCTGACACTCGGCTACGATCCGCAGTACGAGGTCCGCGCCGTCCTCCAAAGTCTGCCCGCGGAAGGTGATCGGCAGCGGTTCTGGCGTGGGCGAATGCTGCAGAACGCTAGCAATCCCCAAGGCAATTTCCTGAAGTCCTGCCATGCTGCAGACACTTTCATAAAATGGTAGCCCCCGCTACTCATCGTTCATGAATGGCTGGCTTGTGCCAGCATAACCACCCCATTCCCGCCGTAGGATTGCCGCCAAGCATGTCGAGACGCCAGCTGATAAACTACAGGCGGTGTTGCGATGACCAATTGAACCCGCCACCTCATTTCAGACATTTGGCGTATCTGAAACCCGTCAAAGTTGAAGGCCTCTAATCGGGCTCGTTAAAATTCGTCGCCGCGGGCTATCTTGTTGCGCGCTTCGAGCACGCCGCGTTCTAGCTTGTGCATCGGTACGGAGCCGAAAGCTTTTGCCAGACGCACTGTACCAACATAGCTTGTCTGATAGCTGCGATCCGCAGTCAGCGCCAGAAATGCAGCGTAGGATTGCGTTGCGTAGACTTCGCCCACGGGTGTTACTGGCTCGACCCGCGCTGTTAGCGTGACCTCAGTGCCGAAAAAGCCAATACCACCGGTCACCTGGTCGATTCCACGGAATACGGGGCCGTAGTGAAGCGCGATGCGCATGCCGCCGCCTTCGGGGAGGCCCACCGATGTCGGATCGAACGAGCCGATCTGGGCCTTTAGCTGCAGTGCGATCTCAGCGGCCGCGATCGGGTCGGTAACAACGGCATATAGCGCGTCGCCCCAAGTATTCCGATGTAGGATCGATTCGTTGTGCGCGTTTACGACGCGGCCAACGCGCCCCATAATCTCAGTCCAAAAGATTGGCAGCATCTGCTCGTCCAGTTTAGAAAAGCCAGCATAGTCCGTGAAGATCATCGCGCGTCTTTCGCGGCTGATCCTGTCCCAAGTGGGAGCTTCGACCGCCGCGCGACCGTTTGAGCGATCGATCGGGCCTGGATCGATTACGATGACTTTCCGACCAACATCGCGCCAGCTCTGTACGCTGGTTTCGGTGCCCCCGGGGCGGCGTGCGTGGGTCTCGTCCCAGACCGCCATCTGTACAGCGGTAGTGCAAAGATGATTTGCTCGGAGGCACGCAAGCCCCATGGCAAATTCGTTGCCATACGCGAATTGATCTGCATCACCCGTGAAAGCCGCGTCGCTAGCGTAGGAGATGCTGTCAGCGCGCGCCAACGCCTCCTCAAAACGTGGCAGCCAGGCGTCACCAAACGGTGCTACGGACTCGCTCACGAAATCGGCGAGTGCAAACGGCAAGACGACGTTTAGTTGGATTCCACGATCGAGCAGCGCCTCTGCAAACAGGATGTCGGCGCCGCAGGCAAGCGCTCCAAAGCCGGCAATAACCTTGGTTTCGTCAAGCGCCGCGTCAATCGCCGCACGCTGCCGGCCCTCCACCGACGGATCAGAGCGGAATAAATGCCCGGCGAAGAACAGTACCGGCGGCGGGCGAAGCCGCTCAATCATTGATGAGACTGCAGCCCGATCGGGCAACACTGTGGTCAGACTCTCTAGCTGCCGGAGAGTTGAGGCGCGCTTGCTCGGATCAGCGTCTTCGAAGGCTAGGGCGCGATCGAGAGAAGCTGACGCTTCGTCCAAGCGGCCGAGCAGCAACAGTGCTTCCATCGCGCTCGCGGCAGCATAATAGTTCTGAGGATCAGCAACCTGCGGGTGGGCCAACACCATTTCTGCCAGAGTTGCCGCGCGATCGCGGTCGCTCGCCAGCCGACTCAAGGTCGCCCCGTTGATCGCGCTGAAATACCCACCATCGACGAGATGTGCGCGATGATATGCGTCGCGAGCATCGCGCAACATCTCGGCGCGAGTGGGACCCCACTCGGCAAGGGCCATATCTTTGAGCAGCCGGGCGCGCATTGCGAGGCTGTCCTCGTCGTTTCGCTGACCCAGGCCGAACCGATCTGCTTCTGCCAACGCGCGCCGCATCTCGCCCATTCGTGCAAGAGCTAAAATACGTTTATTGATTATGCCTGCTGACTCAAGCCCCGCCTCAAGAGCCGAATTAGCAACGTCGAACACAAGCAGGAGGTCGCCTTGCGCGAGAGCAGCATCGATGAGGTCCTCTGCCTCTGTCGTTGTCGTGAAGGGCACAAGCAATGGGTTCACGTTGGGTCGGCCTTCAGAGGTGGGACGCGGCATCGTCGGAGCCTCATAGTCAATTACGATTGCGGAAAACATCATGAACTGCGACGTTTTTTTGCAGCCGCATCGGAGAGACCAGCTCTAAGCTTCTGGACCAGCGCTCCGGTGACAAATGCTGACCGTTTGCTAAACGACGTCGTGCGTGCCTAACGAGCCCACATTCAAGTCTTGCTTTGACACATTGGCGAACGTTCATATTTACAGCTAGAAAGCTGTCAGTTATTTTGGATTAAAACATTGGGGTCTAAAAAAATGACGGTTTGGTATGAGTATCGTAGGGGTGTCGTTGCTGGCGTTGGCGCGATTGACATTTTGATTGGATCTCCCGCGCTTGGGGCCCACACTCAGATAGCCGCAATCGATTAGCCGCGACGGTGCGATACGCCGCATTCATCAGCTACAATCACCGTGATCGCAAGGCCGCATCATGGTTGCAGCGTGCGCTCGAAACTTATCGTGTTCCGAAACGGCTGCGTGGACGTGAGACCGTGCTCGGCGTCCTCGGCGCGCGGCTGCCGCCCATCTTTCAGGATCGCGAAGAGCTCGCCGCCTCGTCCGATCTGGCGAAGTCGGTCCAGGATGCGCTTGGCGAAGCCGCTACGCTGATTGTCGTCTGCTCGCCCAATTCCGCGCAATCGCATTGGGTGAACGAGGAAATTCGCGCTTTTACCGCGCTGGGCCGGCGCGATCGCGTCCAGTGCCTCATCGTCGCGGGCGAGCCCAATGCGTCGCGCATCGATGGGATGGATCCCGCGCTCGAATGCTTGCCGCCCGCCTTGTTCGAAGGCGGTTTCGGCGAGCCGCTGGCGTCCGACATCAGGCCCGGCCAGGACGGGCGCCAAGCCGCCCGGCTCAAACTTCTCGCCGGCGTCATGGGCGTTGGGTATGACGAGCTTCGGCAGCGCGAACAGCAGCGGCGCCAGAAGCGCCTTGCGATGGTCGCGACAGCGTCGGCGATCGGGTTCGTCGCGATGACCGCGTTGGCGGGCGTCGCGCTCGTCTCGCGTCAAGAGGCGATCGAACAGCGCGATCTGGCGCGGCGCAAGACACTGACGGCGGAACGGACGGTCGATTTCGTCAAGTCGATGTTTGCTTTGGCGGACCCATCCGAGGCGCGCGGCACAACCGTCACAGCACGCGAGATACTCGATCTCGGTGCCCAGCGGATTGATTTCGAGCTAACAGCAGAACCATCCGTCAAGGCGGAGCTGGGTACGACCTTGGGCGAGGTTTATACCAACCTGGGCTTATTTCGGCAGGGTGACACACTCATTACTAGGATGCTTCGAATTCCCAATGTCGAACGCGGCACGCGGGCCCGGCAATATCTCGCTCTCGGTGAGGCGCGGATTTGGCAAGCACA
Organism: Sphingomonadales bacterium; assembly: GCA_038256425.1. Lineage (GTDB taxonomy): Bacteria > Pseudomonadota > Alphaproteobacteria > Sphingomonadales > Sphingomonadaceae > Novosphingobium. The sequence continues at coordinate 75,130 of JBBSKI010000001.1, read as the reverse complement.
GGACAAAGATGCAGCTGCGGCGCTCAACCGTGCACTTGCATTGGCGCAAGACCCTCGGTCCGATCGTGCCGACCTCATACCGCGCATCCTTGTTTCGTTGGGAGAGGCACAAGCCAATCTCGACCAGACCGAGGAGGGGAAGCGCAACATACACCGCGCAATGGCGATGGACCGTGCACGTGGAGCAGACGGGATTACCGACCTCGCACGCGACCTGGAAGCGTTGGGCGCGGTCTCGTTTGCGGAAGGAAATCTCAACGGCGCTCGGGCAGCCTTTGAACGAGCGTTGAAGATAAGGTTGGCGCGGCAAGGAGATCTTCATCCGCGCGCTATGCAGGGTCTCAATCAGCTGGGCTCAGTCGCTTACATGCAGGGGGACAAAGCGGCGGCCGAAGCTTATTTTAAGCGCGCGCTGCCTCTCTACAACCGCGTACTCGGTCCAAATCATCCTGAGGTTGCGGGCACATTGAACAACGTCGCGAGGGTGTTGATCGAGCGAAGGGATTACGCTGGTGCGGTCCCGCTCTTGCAACGCGCGGTAAATATCCAGCAGAGTCAGCGCGATCCGGACACTGAAGAGCTCGTTTTTCCGTTAGCGAACCTTGGAATTGCCCTCCGCGAAATTGGTGACATTGTGGGGGCGCGGGCGGCGCTAAAACAATCTGGGGCGATTGCTGAGCGCACAGGCCATAGAAATCTCGCGCCCGTCACAGTCGATCTGGCCGATCTCGAATGCGCGCAAGGGAGCAAAGCCCTTGCGGTTTCTCTAATTAATCAGGCGCGACCGATAATGTTGAAAACCTATCCAGACGATCCTTGGCGAATGGGTTGGCTCAAGCTGATTGATGCATCATGTCGCGGCGACAACGTTTCTGGTCGTAAGGCGGCGGCCACAGTCCTGGCCAAGTGGAAGCCAGAAACCCATTACGGCGCTCGGGCCGCGCAATTGCGTTGATCTGGCTTGTCACTTGCCAGCGACATAGCCGCTTCCCACAACTTTTCGGATCAAAGCTTAGACAATCGCCTATCACAGCTGTTTGAAGGCGCCTCGCTGAGGCAGACCGTGATGTCGCGCCCCTGTGCGAGCACTCAGCGCTTTTTGAAGTCCCCTGGACGAGGACGGCGGCCCATTGGGCCGGTTCACTTGGCGCGCGCCCGTAATTCTATTTGGAGGCTGAAGACGGTTCCCATAGTCCCGCGTAAAGAGGCCCAACTCAATACGCGGCAATCAATCAGAGCTGAGCATCGCCCCCGGGGCGAGCCGTCGTGGCAAGCTTCAAACGCTACGGTCCAGAGCGACCGTCGCTGGCGGCTTGCGCCAGCGCCATCGGCCTACTTTGGTGCAGTCGATGCCTTGGTTGTCGCCAATAGGCTCGCTCCAGTCTTCCTTTGGGGCACCTGCCGGGATCCGTGTTTACACTTAGAAAATTCTTGTTACCCTTTGCGACGATCAAAGGGGGCTTCAATGACAGTCAGTTTTGCGTACCGTCGTGGCGTGCTCATGGGCCTGAGTGCGCTCGGTCTGTTCTCGGCGTCGGCTGGAATGGCTGCCCGGAACATTCAGATCGACCAAGATGATAAGCCAAACACGGTTGTGTGTGATTCATCCGGTTGCTCTTTGGACCTCAGACTACAGGGATCGGGGGCGGTGCAAAGAGTGAACGTGTCGCCAAACGGATTTATCGAATTTATTGATTTTTCCGGAAGCTTAGCGCGCTTTTCCATCGCAGAGTCGGCGACTTCTTATCAAATATTCGGTAATTTCACGCTGCTTCCTTCGGGGCGTATCGATTTCGTCAACTTTTACGCGCCTGGTAATAATAATCAAAGCGATCCCGATTTCCAGGTTCAGTTTTTCGGGGTCGCCCCGACGGGGACGGGCAGGGCGGGAGCCTCGGTTACGGGCAAGGATCTCGAGATCACTTTTGCTTATGGGAATCCTCCCTCAGGGGGTGTCAATCGTGTCGCACCCGGCGCTACCATTGGCTTCAACGGAAACACCCTCGGCTTACAGCAGGGGACGGGAATGGCCAGCGGCCTCACATTTGCAGGTTTCCCAGCCCAGCGGAGCGTTACCAACAGCAACGGCCTGCTCTTGGGCCAGCGGGCGACCGACAGCCAATTCTCCTTTGTCGTCGGCAATTACCCTGACACGAACTTTGAGACAGTTGTAGGACTCGTTTCTCAGGAATTTTCGCGTAGTTTCGCGGCTGCTGTGCCCGAGCCGTCGACTTGGGGTTTGATGATTCTCGGCTTCGGAATGGTCGGCGGCGCGATGCGCTCGGCGCGGCGTAGGCAAAAGGACACTGTGTCTTGCGCCTGATCATTTGCTGATCGAATGCGAGTTCAACTGGAAGACTGGAAGCGTTTTGCTGTCTGACTAAGGTCCGCTACCCCCATATCGGACATGACGCGGGGCTGTATCGCATCTGGGCACGTACGTCAGCGCCTCTGGCATGCCACTCCCCCCAAAGCAAAGACTGCTCTACCAAGAACCCCACGATAATGCCACGCGCATTTCATGGTTTAAGCCCACTCGCGATCCGGGACCCAAGGCAGCAACCGCTAGTCACAGGCTGCCTAGCAAACCACCCGGAGTTACCCCAGTGTTACCCCACGCATAGCAGCCCCTAGGCCCCGAAGGGCTAAGTACTTGTAAACATTAGGGAACCTGGAGCGGGCGAAGGGATTCGAACCCTCGACCCCAACCTTGGCAAGGTTGTGCTCTACCACTGAGCTACGCCCGCTCGTGCGTCTGCTGGTCCGTGCCGCTGATGGCCGGGACCGTGGAGAGGCGCGCGGTTAGCATCCGCTTGGGGGGCAGGCAAGCGCAATTGCGGCGGGCGCACCAGTAAGTGCCGTGGCCCGGCCTGTCCCAGATTGCCCTTGCCGAACGCGCTCGCAATCCCACATGGTGCACCGACCGATCCCGATCCGACCACCATTTCGACGGAGCATCACTTGGCAAGCCTGGGCCTCAATCTCGACGAACAAAAGGCGGTCGATCGCTTCCGCACGGATGTGGTCGAGCCATCGATGACGCAACTGGTGATCCTCGATTTCTGGGCCGAGTGGTGCGGGCCGTGCAAGGCCTTGTCGCCGGTGCTGGAAAAGGTCGCGGCCGACTATGCCGACAAGGGCGTGATCCTCGCCAAGCTGGATGTCGATGCCGAGCCGTTCATCGCCGCGCAGTTCCAGGTCCGCTCGATCCCCACGGTCTATGCGATGTTCCAGGGTCAGCCGGTCGCCGACCTGACCAATGCGCGGTCCGAATCGCAGATCAAGGCGATGCTGGACCAGTTGCTCGCCAAACTTCCTGTCAATCCCGGCGGCGCCCCCGCGACCGACATCGCCCCCCTGCTGGCGATGGGCGAAGAGGTGCTGGCCGCAGGCGACGGCGAGCGTGCGGCCGGCATATTCGCCCAGATCGTCGAAATGGCGCCCGATGACGCGGCGGCCAACGCCGGGCTGATTCGCGCGTTGACCCAGGCCGGACGGCGCGAGGAGGCGCAGGCCGTGCTCGATGTGCTCGACGAAAAGCTGGCGGCCGACCCCGCGCTGGCGCAGGCGCGGGCCGGGCTGGCGCTGGCCGAGGATGCACCGGACGACACCGAACTCGCCGCCCTGCGCGCCGCCGCCACCGAACGGCCCGCCGATATGGAAGCGCAACTCGCATTTGCCAACGCGCTGTTCGCCAGCGGCGACCGCGAAGGGGCAGCCGGCAAGCTGCTCGAGATGATCGCCGCCGATCGCGAGTGGAACGAGGGTGCGGCCAAGGCCCGGCTGCTCCAGATCTTCGAAGCCACGGGCCTTGAAGACCCGTGGGTCGCGGCAACCCGGCGCAAGCTTTCGACAGTACTGTTCGGCTGATGGCCGAGGCGGCAACCCGCACCCGGCTGTCGATTTTTCCGCTGCCCGGTGCGATCCTCTATCCCGGGCTGCAATTGCCGCTGCACATTTTCGAGCCGCGGTATCGCGCGCTGGTGACCGATTCGCTGGCGCGCGACCGGCGGATTGCGATGATCCAGCCCCAGGGTTCGCACGATGGCGCACCGCTGTTCAAGGTCGGCTGCGTCGGCCATATCGGCCAGGTCGAGGCGCTCGACGACGGTGGGTTCAACCTCGTTCTCGAAGGCATCGCACGGTTCCGCCTGCTGCGCGAAATCGACGCGGCCACCGCGTTTCGCCAGATCGAGGCCGAACTGCTCGTCGAACCCAAGGACGAACCACTCAGCGCGATCGAGCGCGCCGGGTTCGAACGCGAGGCGCGCCGCTTCGCCAATGCGCAGAACTATCGGGTCGATTGGGAATCGGTGGCGCGATTGGACGACGTGAGCCTTATCAACGGCGTCAGCCAGATCGCCCCGTTCGATGCAGCGGCCAAGCAGGCGTTGCTGGAGGCCGAGGGGATCGGCGCGCGGTGCGAGCTGCTGATCCAGCTGATGCAGTTCTTCGGCCGCCACGACGGCGGCGACGAGGGTGCGGTTACGCTGCAGTAAGGCAATAGCGTCGCTCTACCCAAAACTCGCCTTCAGCCCGTCGATCACATATTGCGCTGCCAGTGCGGCCAGCAACACCCCGAGCAACCGGGTGATGACTGCCTCGCTGCGCTTGCCCAGCAGCTTCATCAGCGGCCCGGCGGCGATCAGGGCCAGCAGGGTCAGCAGCAGCACCGCCGCCAGGGCGCCCAGCACCACCAGGGTCTGCGGGGTGCCTTCGGAGCGCGACATCAGCAGCATGATCGTGGCGATCGAGCCCGGCCCGGCGATCATCGGCATGGCCATCGGGAAAACCGAAACGTCCTCGATCTCGGGGCCCGAACCACTCTCGGCCTTGACCTTTTCGGCGCGCGCCTCGCGGCGTTCGGTGCGCTTTTCGAACACCATATCCAGCGCGATCAGGAACAGCATGATCCCGCCCGCGATGCGGAAGCTGTCGAGTTCGATGTGCAGCCCGGCCAGCAGCTGCTCGCCGAACAGCGCGAAGATCAGCAGGATGATCGTGGCGATGAAGCACGCGCGGATCGCCATGCTGCGCGCCTGCGCGCGGGTCGCGTCGCTGGTCAGCCCGGCATAGATCGGCGCGCAGCCGGGCGGATCGATCACCACGAACAGCGTAACGAAGGCGGAGAGGAAGAGCTCCATCATGGGTCGGGTCCTAGGCGGCGCAGCGCGGGGCTGACTGTCCCGCGGCTGGAACCGGGGCCGCATCGCTGCGGCGCAGCACTTCCTGCATCCCGTCGGCTCCGAGCATGCGGATGACTGCGGTGCGGCTGCAATCTGCGGCTACCGCGGTTTCCCATGCAAGCGTGCCGTCGTTCGCCTTGCCGCTGCCCCACATCGCGCCGCGCCGGGCCAGCGGGCTGGAGCGCGGACCCTTGACGCATTCGGCGACGCGCGCGGGGATCAGATCGGGTGACACTTCGCCGCCCGCGCTGGCGAAACCCTGGTCCAGAACCCAGCGATATTCGCCATTATCCTGACGCTGCCACACGGTGACGAAGCGGTTCTTGCGCCCGCCGGGGAACACCGCTTCGCCGGTGGTCACGGCAAACGACCCGTCGCAGCTCGACCATGCGGCGTCCGGCCCCCGGATCACGGGTTGCGCGGGATCGGCAATGCCTTTCAGCGATTCTTGCACCCCGCGGAGATCGGGCGAAGGCCCCGAAGAGGCCCAGAGCGCGTCTTTGGTGGCGAAGTGGCGGAACGCGGTCCAGGTGCCCTTCTCGACCGCCATCCGCGCAAAGGCACGTTCGGTGGCGATCACCTGGCCGGGGTTGGCGGCGGGCGCGATGCGGCCCCGTTCGCGCGGGCCATTCTGCGGCGCGCAGGCAGCAAGGGACACGAGAGCGGCAAGGACCAGGTATTTCATGCCGCGGGCTTAGGCCGAAGTCGTTGCCAGCAAAACCCCTTCCGAAAACCCGGCAAGGAGTAGTCAGATGTCGCTGATCGCCAGCCCGGCCCGGCGCTGTGCCGCAACCAGCGTGTTGCGCAGCAGCACCGCGATGGTCATCGGCCCGACCCCACCCGGCACCGGGGTGATCGCGCCCGCGACCGCGCTGGCCGAGGCGAAATCGACATCGCCGACCAGCCGGCCCCTGTCCGAACCCTCCGCCGGAGGCAGGCGGTTGATCCCGACGTCGATCACGCAAGCGCCGGGTTTGAGCCAATCGCCCATGACCATTTCGGCGCGGCCCACGGCAGCGACCACGATATCGGCGCGGCGCACCACTTGCGCCAGATCGCGGGTGCGGCTGTGGGCGATCGTCACCGTGCAGCTTTCGCCCAGCAGCAATTGCGCCATCGGCTTGCCGACCAGGATCGAGCGGCCGATCACCACTGCGTCGAGCCCCGAGAGGTTCCCCAGCCGGTCTTTCAGCAGCATCAGGCAGCCCAGCGGGGTGCACGGCACCAGCCCCGGCAGACCCAGCGCCAGCCGCCCCGAGCTTATCGGGGTGAGCCCGTCGACGTCCTTGGCCGGGTCGATGGTCTCGACCACCGCCTGTTCGTCGAGATGGCCGGGCAGCGGCAGCTGGACGAGAATGCCATCGACAGCCGGATCGGCGTTGAGGCTTGCGACCAGCGCCAGCAGCTCGGCCTGGCTCGCGTCGGCGGGCAGGCGGTGCTCGAAGCTGGCCATTCCGGCCTCGACCGTCGCCTTGCCCTTTGAGCGGACATAGACCTGGCTGGCCGGGTCTTCGCCCACCAGCACCACCGCCAGCCCGGCCTTGCGCCCGGCCTCGGCTTCGAAGCCGCGGGCTGCCTCGCCCACATTGGCGCGCAGGGTGGCGGCAAAGGCTTTTCCGTCGATGGTGTCGGCCATTGGGCTAGTGCTCATTGCGTGTAGTACGGGATCACCGAGACGATCTTGATCAGGATCGACAGCCCGATAATCAGCACCATTGGCGACAGATCGATCATTCCGGTATCGGGCATGATCTTGCGGATCGGGCGCAGCAGCGGATCGAGGATCGCGTTGACCGCCTTCCAGATCCCCGCAACCGCATCGTTCTGCATGTTGACCACGTTGAACGAGATCAGCAGGCTCAACACGAACTGGGCGATCACCACGATGATGACGATGTTCATCAGGTATGTGAGAATGTCGATAATGGCGTAGATCAACACAGGTCGAAGGCCTTTCTGGGAGAGCGGCTCCGATTAGCGGAAACCGACCCGGTGTATCAACCGCATAATACGCTTGCGGAACAACGATAGCCCTTTGGCCAACCGCTCACGCCCGGATCAGCGTTCCGGCCCCTCGCGACGTGAAAATCTCCAGCAGCATCGCGTGCGGCACCCGCCCATCGAGCACCACCGCCGCTTCGCACCCGGCCTCTACCGCGTGGATGCAGGTTTCCAGCTTGGGGATCATCCCGCCCGCGATGGTCCCGTCGGCTTTCAGCGCGGCGATGTCCGCCGGGGTCAGCGCGGTCAGCAACTTGCCCGACTTGTCGAGCACGCCCGCCACATCGGTCAGCAGGAACAGCCGCGCCGCGCCCAGCGCCGCCGCGATCGCGCCGGCCATCGTATCGGCGTTGATATTGTATGTCGCGCCGTCCACCCCTGCGCCGATCGGGGCGATCACCGGAATCATCCCGGCGGCGACGGCGGTGTGGATGATCGTCGGGTCGATCGTCTCGGGCTCGCCGACGAAACCCAGATCGATCGCTTGTTCGATCGCGCTGTCGGGGTCCATGGTGGTCCGGGTCACCTTTCTGGCAGTGACCAGCCGGGCGTCCTTACCCGAAATGCCCAGCGCGGTTCCGCCCGCCGCCGCGATCCAGCCGACCAGTTCCTTGTTGATCGCGCCCGACAGGACCATCTCGGCGACATCGGCGGTGGCTTGATCGGTAACCCGCAGCCCATCGACGAAGCGCGATTCGACCCCGAGCTTTTTCAGCATCGCGCCGATTTGCGGCCCGCCGCCGTGGACCACCACCGGATTGATCCCGACTGCCTTGAGCAACACCACGTCCTCGGCGAAATTGCGCGCCAGTTCGGGATCGCCCATCGCGTGGCCGCCGTATTTGACCACGAAGGTCCGCCCGGCATAGCGCTGGAGATAGGGCAACGCCTCGGTCAACGTCTCGGCTTTTGCCAGCATCATGGGATCGTGCAGGTCGGCCATCACAACGTTCCCGCATCGAGCTTGCGGCCCAGCATGACCGCGCCCTGGATCACCACCGGAACCACTATCAGACTGAGCGCGACCTTGGCGATCATCTGGCCGACCAGCAGCGGCCCGATCGGAAATACGCCGTAAAACGCGACGGTGATGAAGATCAGCGTATCGACCACCTGGCTCAGCGCCGAAGCGACCGCGCCGCGCGTCATCAGCCACAGCATGCCGCGCGGTTTGTCGTCGTTCCCCCCCGTTGCCGTTCTTCCGCGATCGCGGAGAGCGCTGAACAACCGGACGTTGAGCAACGTCGAGATGCCGTAAGCGAGAATTCCTGCGCCCATCAGCCGCGGTCCTTGCGACAGCACGAGCTGGAACGCCTCGAGCCGGTCCGGGTCCATATCGTCCGCCGCAGGCAGCGCCAGAACGAAGCCGATCAGCGCCATCGCCAGAACCAGCGGCAGGAAGCCGATGATGACCATGCGGTTGGCAGCTTCGCGCCCGTGCAGTTCGGCCACGGTGCTCGACAACACGACGAGCATCAGGAAAGCGAATATCCCCGCCTCGACCGCAAGCGGTCCCAGTGCGACCTGCTTGTTGCCGAGCACCCCGGCCAGCACGGTCATCCCGCCATAAACCAGCGCGAAGACGAACAGCGAGCCGGAGAGGGGCTTTGCGCCAGAGGGTGTGGGGGCGCGGCCAGAGTCAGACGGGGTGGGTGTGGTCTCCATCGCGCGGTCGTTAGCGGCTGATGTGCGCGCGGGAAAGGGCGGGGCTTTGCGTCGCCCGCTTTCCGCCCTACCACCGCCCGCGAAACCTTTCCGGAGCAACCCTTGCCGATGCCCATCGTCCAATCGCTGCTCGGAATGGTGCTGATCCTTGGCATTGCGGTACTGCTATCGTCGAACCGCCGCGCGATCCGGCTGCGGGTGGTTGCGGCGGCGTTCGCGCTGCAGGCCGGGTTTGCCGCGCTGGTGCTGTATTTTCCGCCGGGCAACGCCGCGCTGCAGGCGACCGCACGCGGCGTGTCGAGCCTGCTCGGCTATGCTGGCGAAGGGACTAAGTTTCTGTTCGGCGCGCTGGCAACCGATAGCCTCGGGCAGAATTTCGCGATCCAGGCGCTGCCGGTCATCATCTTCTTCGCCGCGCTGATCTCGATCCTCTATTATCTCGGGATCATGCAGCTGGTGATCCGCTGGGTCGGCGGCGCGCTCGAATGGGTGACCGGGATCAGCAAGGTCGAAAGCCTGTGCGCGGCCTCCAACATTTTCGTCGGGCAAAGCGAATCGCCGCTGGTGATCCGGCCTTATCTGGCCGCGCTGACCCCGTCGCAGCTGTTTCTGGTGATGACCGTGGGCATGGCCGGGGTCGCGGGGACGATTCTGGCCGCCTATGCCAGCATGGGCATCCGGATCGATTACCTCGTCGCCGCCGCATTCATGTCGGCCCCCGGCGGCGTGCTCATGGCCAAGCTGATGATGCCCGACGAGGTGGCGGTCCACCCCAGGATCGACGCCGCAAACCGCACAGCGATCTCGGATGAAATCAGTGAGGGCGGCCCCGTCGCGGGCGATCCCCTGACCAACCCGCACGATCCCCAGACGCTTGGCCCAGTCGCGATCGAGCCGGTCGCCCTGGCCGAGCCCGAGGAGGATCGCCCCGCCAACATCATCATGGCCGCCAGCCAGGGCGCGCAGACCGGGGTCAAGCTGGCGGTCGGGGTCGGCGCAATGGTGCTGGCGTTCGTGGCGCTGGTGGCGCTGGCCAACGGCATCCTTGGCGGGATCGGCGGCTGGTTCGGCTATCCCGAGCTGAGCTTCCAGCAGATCGTCGGCTATGTTTTCGCGCCGGTATTCTGGCTGCTCGGCGCGCCCGACTGGGCCGAGGCGCTGCGCGCGGGCGGATTGTTCGGGACCAAACTGGTCCTCAACGAATTCGTCGCCTTCATCGAGCTGGGCCAAATGGCAGGAGGAGCAGGGGACCTCACCCCGCAGACCGTCGCGGTGGTGACGTTTGCGCTGTGCGGCTTCGCCAACTTCAGCTCGATCGCGATCCAGATGGCGGTCACCGGCAGCCTCGCCCCCAATCAGCGCCCGGTGATCGCAAAACTGGGGATCAAGGCGCTGGCGGCAGGGTCATTGAGCAACCTGCTGAGCGCGGCGCTGGCGGGGTTGTTTCTGTCACTCTGACATAAACCCAACACTCCGCTCGTCAGCACGAGCCGAGTGTTGGGAGGTCTGTGATTTATTCCCCCGCCTCCCGCTTCAGTCGATACAATTCCTCAAGCGCCTCGCGCGGTGACAGCGCATCGACATCGAGCGCCTTCAGCCGCTCGCGCAGTTCGTCACAGTGTTCTTCCTCGGCTGCCATCGCCGCCGCGAAGAGTGGCAAATCATCGAGCCCTGCCGCCAGCCCACCGGTCGCGGCGCGGCCCTTTTCCAGTTTGTCGAGCACCGCTTTGGCGCGCTTGACCACGCCCGGAGGCACCCCCGCCAGCCGCGCCACCGCCAGGCCATAGCTCTTGTCGGCCGGCCCGCGCGCCAGTTCGTGGAGCAGCACCAGTTCGCCCTGCCACTCGCGCGCGCGGACGTGGTGGAGGCTCAGCGCCTCGCAGGTCTCGGCCAGCCGGGCGAGTTCGTGGTAATGCGTGGCGAACAGGCAACGGCACTTGTTGGTGCCATGGACCGCCTCGACCACCGCCCAGGCCAGCGCCAGCCCGTCATAGGTCGAAGTTCCGCGCCCCACCTCGTCGAGGATCACGAAGCTACGTTCGGTCGCCTGCGCGAGGATCGCGGCGGTCTCGACCATCTCGACCATGAAGGTGGAGCGTCCGCGCGCGAGATTGTCCGATGCGCCGACCCGGCTGAACAGGCGATCGACCAGGCCGATGGTGGCACTCTCCGCCGGAACGAACCCGCCCGCCTGTGCCAGCAGCACGATCAGCGCGTTCTGGCGCAAAAAGGTGCTTTTGCCGCCCATGTTGGGTCCACCGATCAGCCAGAGGCGGTCGGATTCGGCCAAGGTGCAATCGTTCGCCACGAACCGCTCCCCGCCCCCTTTGCCATTGTGGGCCGCCAGCGCCGCTTCGACCACCGGGTGCCGCCCGCCGCGAATATCCAGGCACGGTTCCTCGACAATCCGGGGGAGCCCCCAGCCGCCCTGCGCGGCGCGTTCGGCTTGCCCCGCCGCGACATCGATCCTGGCAATCGCGACGGCGGTCGCGGCGATGGCCTCGCGCCCCGCCACCGCCAGTTCGACCAGCTCCTCGAAATGCGCTTCCTCGGCCGCCACGGCATGGCCGCCGCTGTGCGCGATGCGGCTGGCTTCTTCGTGCAGCGCCAACGCATTGAAGCGCACCGCCCCGGCCATCGTCTGGCGGTGAGTAAAGCCCGAATCCGCCGCCATCAGCGCGTCGGCAAACCGCGCCGACACCTCGACGAAATAGCCGAGCACGCCGTTGTGGCGGATTTTCAGGGCGGCGATTCCGGTTTCGGCGCGATACTTGGCTTCCAGCGCGGCGATGGCGCGGCGGGCGGTGCCGCCGGTCTGGCGCAGCGCATCGAGTGCGGGGTCATACCCTTCGGCGATGAACCCGCCCGAATCGCGCATGGTCGGCGGCGCGGGGACCAGCGCGCGGTCATACAGGTCGGTCAGCGCGCCGTGCCCGCCCAGCGCAGGAAGCAGCGCGGCGAGCAGGACGGGCGCATCGTCGCGCCGCGCCAGCAGATCGCGCAGCCGCCGCGCTTCGTTGAGGCCGTCGCGGAGTTGGCCCAGATCGCGCGGAGAGCCGCGCCCCGCCACCACTCTCCCCAGCGCACGACCCAAATCGGGCAGACTGCGCAACATCCCGCGCAGATCGCCGCGCAGCAGCGGATCGTCGTGGAGCCAGCCGACCAGTTCGAGCCGCGCACGGATCGCCGGAGCATCGGTCAGCGGCGCGGACAAGTCCTCGGCCAGCAGCCGTGCCCCCGCGCCGGTGACACAGCGGTCGATGGCTTCGAGCAGGCTCCCAGCGCGCCCGCCGCCTTGTGCTGTGAGCACTTCCAGGCTGGTCCGGGTCGCCTCGTCCATCGCCAGATGGCTCGCTCCTTCGCGCGGCATCGGGGGCAGCAACAGCGGCAGCTTCCCCCGCCCGACGTGATCGAGATAGGCAATCAGCCCTCCCGCGGCGGCAAGCATCGCACGACTGAACCGGCCGAACCCGTCGAGCGTGGCGACGCCATGCAGCTCTTTCAGCCGCCGTTCGCCCTGCGCGCTGGTGAAATCGGCGGGAGGCCGGGGGATTGTCTCGTCCGAAGCCGCAAAACCTTCTGGCGCGACCAGCTCGCTCGCCCCCAGCCGAGCCAGCACCGCGCCCAAATCCTCGCCAGCGCAGTCTTCCAGCTCCATCGCCCCGGTCGAGATGTCGACCGCCGCCACGCCGACCGTCCCCCGCAGCTCGCACACCGCCGCCAGCCGGTTGGCGCGGCGCGGTTCGAGCAGCGCTTCCTCGGTCAGCGTCCCGGCCGTCACGAACCGCACGATCGCGCGGGCGACCAGCGTCTTGCCGCCGCGCGCCTTGGCCGCCGCGGGGCTCTCGACCTGCTCGGCAATCGCCACCCGGCACCCGGCGCGGATCAGCCGGGCGAGATAGCCCTCGGCAGCATGGACCGGCACCCCGCACATCGGGATCGGCACGCCATCATGCTCGCCCCGACTGGTGAGCGCGATATCGAGCACTTGCGCTGCGCGTTTGGCATCGTCGAAGAACAGTTCGAAGAAATCGCCCATCCGGTAGAACAGCAAGCACTCGCCCGCCTCGGCCTTCAACGCGAGGTATTGCTGCATCATTGGAGTTGCGGCGGGGGACATGGCCTGCGGTTAGCGAACTCGCCGCGATTTGCAAAAGCTGTGCCGGGCCGCTTTCCCCTATCGCGTATCGCTGAGTCGGGTTAGGGACGTCCACGAAGAAAAAACCGGGCGCGACGCGACGAAAATCTGGGGCAAGAGGGGGCTACCTTGGCCGACGAAAGCAACGTCAAGTTCACCGAGCGCGAGGCGCTGTTCTTCCACTCGACCGGGCGGCCGGGGAAGATCGAGATCATCGCGTCGAAGCCGATGGCGACCCAGCGCGACCTGTCGCTGGCCTATTCGCCCGGGGTCGCCGTGCCGGTCCAGGCGATCGCCGACAATCCGGCGACGGCTTATGACTATACCGCCAAGGGCAACCTCGTTGCGGTGATCTCCAACGGCACCGCGATTCTCGGCATGGGCAACCTTGGCGCGCTGGCCTCCAAGCCGGTGATGGAAGGCAAGGCGGTGCTGTTCAAGCGCTTCGCCGACGTCGATTCGATCGACATCGAGCTCGACACCGAGGACCCCGACAAGTTCATCGAGGCGGTCGCGCTGATGGAGCCCACATTTGGGGGCATCAACCTGGAGGATATCAAGGCTCCCGAGTGCTTCATCATCGAGCAGGCGCTGAAGGACCGGATGAACATTCCGGTGATGCACGACGATCAGCACGGCACCGCGATCATTTCTGCCGCCGGGCTTATCAACGCCTGCCATTTGACCGGGCGTAAGCTGGACGAGGTCAAGGTGGTGGTGAACGGCGCGGGCGCGGCAGCCATCGCCTGCACCGCGCTGATCAAGGCGCTCGGCGTGCGCCACGAGAACGTGCTGATGTGCGACCGCAAGGGCGTGATCTGGCGCGGCCGCGAGGGCGTCGACCAGTTCAAATCGGCGCACGCGGTCGATACCGACCGGCGCACGCTGGAAGAAGCACTCGACGGCGCGGACATCTTCCTCGGGCTGTCGGCCAAGGGGGCGCTCAAGCCCGAAATGCTGGCCAAGATGGCCCCGCAGCCGATTATTTTCGCGATGGCCAATCCCGATCCCGAGATCACGCCTCCGGAGGCCAAAGCGGCCAGACCGGACTGCATCATCGCTACGGGCCGCTCGGACTATCCCAACCAGGTCAACAACGTCCTCGGCTTTCCCTTCATCTTCCGCGGCGCGCTCGACGTGCGGGCAACCGCGATCAACGATCACATGAAGATCGCCGCCGCCCACGCCATTGCCGAACTGGCGCGAGAGCAGGTGCCCGAGGAAGTCGCGGCGGCCTATGGCGGGCAATCGATGCAATTCGGGCGCGACTACATCATCCCCGCGCCGTTCGATCCGCGGCTGATGGAAGTGGTCTCGTCCGCGGTCGCCAGGGGCGCGATGGAATCGGGCGTGGCGCAAAAGCCGATCGAGGATTTCGACGCCTATCGCCACTCCCTCAAATCACGCCTCAACCCGACGACCTCGGTGCTGACCCAGGTCTATGCCAAGGCGAAACTGAACCCCAAGCGGGTGGTCTTTGCCGAAGCCGAGGACGAAGTGGTGCTGCGCGCCGCGATCCAGTTCCGCGAGGGCGGCTATGGCGAGCCGCTGCTGGTCGGGCGCGATCAGGCGGTGCGCGACAAGCTGAAGGAACTCGGCATCGAGCATCCCGACAGCTTCGAGATCCACAATTCGGCGATCAGCCCGCATGTGCCCGCGATGGTCGATCACCTGTACGCGCGGCTCCAGCGGCGCGGCTATCTCCAGCGCGACGTGCGGCGGATGGTCAACCAGGAACGCAACGTCTTCGGCTCGTTGCTGGTCGCAATGGGTCATGCCGATGCGATGATCACCGGGATCACCCGGCCGTTCGCGCAATCGATGCGCGAAGTGCGGATGGTGCTCGATCCCAAGCCGGGCAGCCTGGCTTTCGGCATCCATCTGCTGATCGGCAAGAATTACACCGTGTTCCTCGCCGACACTACGATCAACGAACGCCCGAGCGCCGCCGAACTCGCCCAGATCGCGATCGGCACTGCCGACGTCGCCAGGAAACTGGGGCACGATCCGCGCGTGGCGTTCCTCAGCTATTCGACCTTCGGCAACCCGCCGGGGCGCTGGCTGGAGAATATCCGCGAGGCGGTCGCCTTGCTCGACGCAAATCCGCCGGGCTTCGAATATGAGGGCGAGATGGCCCCCGACGCCGCGCTCAACCCGCAGACGATGGCCAATTACCCCTTCAGCCGCCTGTCCGCACCGGCCAACGTGCTGGTGATGCCGGGGCTGCAATCGGCCAACCTTTCGGCCAAGCTGCTGCGCGAACTTGCCGGCGCGCCGACCATCGGCCCGATGCTGATCGGGATGGAAAAACCGGTCCAGATCGCGGCGATGAGCTCGAACGCCAGCGACATCCTGACGCTGGCGGTGCTGGCGGCGGCAGAGGTGGCCGCGTAGCTGGCGGCGGGTAAAAAGCTCTCACCCCCAGGCCTTGTACACCCCGTAAGCGCTGGTCAGGGTCAGGACCACGCCGACCAGAATCATCATGTGTCGGGCGGCGAAGCGCTTGGCCGCCCAAGCCCCCAGCGGCGCGCCCAGAATGCCACCGATCAGCAGGCCGAGCGTAGCCCCGGCAAGATTGGCGACGCCAAGCTGGGCGATGAAGGCTGCGGAAATCGCCACGGTTAGAAAGAACTCGACGGTGTTGACCGTGCCCACGACCTTGCGCGGCTCGACACCTTGCATCAGCAGGTTGGATGTGACCACCGGCCCCCAGCCGCCGCCGCCGCCGGCATCGAGAAAGCCGCCGACGAAGCCAAGCAAACGCACGAATCTGACCTTGCGTTTGGCCGGAACTCCATAGTTCAGTCCCCGCCACAGCAGGAACAGCCCGACACCGGTGAGGAAGGCCAGCACGAACGGCTTGGCCACCGCCGGATCGATCGAGGTCAGTCCATAGGCGCCCAGCACCCCGCCGATCATCGCGGGCAGGAGCAGCCTCCAGAACAGCGGCCAGTCGATATTGCCGTGCAGCACATGGCTCAGCCCCGAAATCGCGCCGGTGAAACACTTGACCACATGGACTTTGGCCGATGCCTGCGCGGGCGGCATGCCCAGCACGCCGACCAGCAAGGTGTTGCAAATCACCCCAAATGCCATGCCAAGCGCGCCATCGACCAGTTGAGCGGCGAACCCGACCGCGATGAACGGCAGCAGTGCGACGAGATCGATGCTGCTGAAATCCATGAACGGGCCGATTCTCCGGGAATGTCGAGCGTAGGGCTAGAGATGGTCGGCCTCTGCGGCGAGCAACTTTTGCCGATGATCGTCCAAGCGAAACTTTTGTGCGCCGTTCAGCGCCTGCGATAGCGAAAATACCACACTTCGTGCCCCTGGGCGCGGGCCTTGGCTTCATAGCGGGTTTCGGGCCAGCCGCCGGGGCGGTGCTGCCAGTCCGCCGGGTCGTTCGCCAGCCACTCGAAGGCAGCGGCGTGGCGGCGCATCAGCATCAGCGCGTGGCGCAGATAGATGGGGTGATCGGTACCGAAGCGGAACTCGCCGCCGGGCCGGAGCTTGGCCGCGATCAGCTTCAGCGGCCCGTCGTTCATCATCCGCCGCTTGGCGTGGCGCGCCTTGGGCCAGGGATCGGGGTGGAGCAGATAGACGAAACTCAGCGCGCCATCGGGCACCCGCGCCAGCACTTCGAGCGCATCGCCATGGTGCAGCCGGACATTTCCGAGCGGCAGCCCGGCTCCCCCTGCTTTTTCGCGAACTCCGCCGTCGATGTGGACCAGCGCCTGAGCGACCCCGTTGAGGAACGGTTCGGCCCCGATAAAGCCGTGGTCGGGCAGCATATCGGCGCGCGCCGCGAGATGCTCGCCTCCCCCAAAGCCGATCTCGAAATGAAACGGGCGATCCACCCCGAACAGCCGCTCGGCGGTGACCGGCCCCTCGCCGGGCACCGCGATGCGCGGCAACAGATCCTCGACCAGCCCGGCCTGCCCCGCACGCAGCGGCTTGCCCTTCGACCGGCCATAAAGCCGGTTGAGCGTGAGAGGGTCACCGGGTTTGTGCGCGGTCATGCTCCGGGCGCTAGACGAGTGGAAGCTCTCGCGTCCAGTCTGGTCGAAGCCAAATCGCGCCAGGCCCCAAATTGCGCTGACCTTTTGTATGGAGTCTCCTGGCCACAAAGGTGCTATGTTCCCAATGGGTCGCTTGCGCAGATTGGCGCGCGAACCGCCGGGTATGGCTTTGGCCCCGCGAGTCTCCGGTATCCGCAAGGCTTCGGCCATGGAATTTTTTACGCCCCTCCGTCCCGAGTCCTCGAGCAGCCTTGGGTTGGCGCTCGTCGTGTCCTCCACCACCCCGCTGATCCTGCTCAACGAAGCGCTGGTGGTGAAAGCCGTCAGCGGATCGTTCTGCCGCGCCTTTTCGATCGATCCCGGCAGCGCCGTCGGCCAGGAGCTGTTCGCGCTGGGCAATGGCGAGTGGGACATCCCGCAATTGCGCGTCCTGCTGGCTGCCACCGCATCGGGCAGCGCCGCGATCGACGCTTACGAGATCGACCTCAAGCGCAAGGGCGATCCGGCCCGCTGCCTGATCCTCAACGCCCACGTGCTCGATCACGACGACGACGAGGCGTTGCGGCTGGTCGTCGCGGTGAGCGACGTCACCGAGGAACGCCAGACCAAGCGCGACAACGATGCGCTGGTGCGAGAAAAACACGTCCTGCTCCAGGAACTCAACCACCGGGTCGCCAACAGCCTGCAGATCATCGCCAGCGTGCTGATGCAACGGGTCCGCAAGGTCCAGTCCGAGGAGACGCGCGGCCACCTGCGCGATGCCCATCACCGCGTGATGTCGATTGCCACACTGCAACGCCAGCTTGCCGCGACCGCGACCGGCGAGGTCGCGCTGCGGCCCTATTTCACCGAACTGTGCGCCAGTATCGGCGCCTCGATGATCGCCGACCAGAAGTTGCTGACGCTGACCGTGGATGCCGATGCCAGCGTCATCAGTGCCGACAAATCGGTCAGTCTCGGGCTGATCGTGACCGAACTGGTGATCAATTCGCTGAAACACGCATTTCCCGACATCGACGCCAAAGGCAGCATTGTCGTGAGCTTCCACAAGACCGGCAAAGGCTGGTCGCTGACCGTTGCCGACGACGGCGTCGGGATGCCTGGCGAGGATGCCCCGGGGATCGAAGGAACCGGCAAGGCGGGACTGGGCACCGGCATCGTCAACGCGCTGGCCACCCAGCTCGAAGCGACGGTCGAAGTGACCGACAGCGCTCCGGGTACGCTGGTGACGATCCTGCATCGCTGAGTTGCGGCCGGGTCGCTATCGTCCAGACCACCGATTCCCATTGACAATTCACCGGTCGACACCGGATTCGGGACCATCATGCAACGATTGACAGACAAGACCTGCGTCGTCACGGGCGCCGCGCGCGGGATCGGCCGGGCCATCGCCGCCCGCTTTCATGACGAGGGCGCGCGCGTGATCCTGACCGATTTCGACGAAGCGGCGGGAGCCATGACCGCCGCCGAGATCGGCTGCCGGTTCGTGCCGCTCGACGTGCGCGAGGAGGCCGACTGGCTGCGACTGGCCACAATCGTGCCGGTGGCCGATGTCGTGGTCAACAATGCCGGGGTGACCGGGCTGGAAGACGGCGCGGGAAACCACGATCCCGAACACGCCAGCCTGGCTGACTGGCGTGAGGTCCACCGGGTCAATCTCGACGGAACGTTCCTGGGCTGCCGCTATGCGATTCGCGCGATGAAGGCGGCGGGCACCGGCTCGATCATCAACATATCGTCGCGCTCCGGGCTGGTCGGCATCCCGCTCGCCGCGGCCTATGCCTCGTCCAAGGCGGCGATCCGCAACCATACCAAGTCGGTGGCGCTGTATTGCGCGATGCAGGGCTGGAAAATTCGCTGCAATTCGGTTCACCCGGCGGCAATCCTGACCCCGCTGTGGGACGCAATGCTGGGAACCGGCCCCGATCGCGACGCAAAGATGGCGGCGCTGGTCGCCGATACCCCGCTCAAACGGTTCGGTACGGCCGAGGAAGTCGCCGCCATCGCGCTGCTGCTGGCCTCGGACGAGGCGACCTTCATGACCGGGAGCGAAGTGGATATCGATGGCGGGTTGCTGGCCGGGTCCGCCGCTTCGCCGGGGTGAGCGAGCCCCCCTGACGTTGCTCCTGCGTCAAGGATTCAGCCGACGCGACGAAGAATAGCTGCGATGTCGCGCAGGGCTGCGCCCCAACTCAATCGCTTGCCGGCGTCCGAACGAGGGCGCTCGGCGCTGGCGGCGGCGCGTAGCGGCAGGTTGGGCGAAAGCCACGCCTGACCGGCGACGAAATCAAGCGCTTCGGGCATTCTGGTAAAATCGGGCACGGGCACCTCCTGATGCGTTGACCCCTCCCCGTGTGCAGTGCAGCATAAACAACGCGCGCGACGGATGGTTTCATGCATTCGGGGATGCGACGCGTGTCTTTTCCGCAACCACCGCCAGCCTGCCAACGCGAAACGGCCCGCCTCTTTCGAGGCAGGCCGTTCTGATACGCAACCTATGTGAGCGAGATCAGGCGGCTTCGGCCTGTTCCTTGTCGTCCGGATCGCGCAGCACGTAGCCGCGCCCCCATACGGTTTCGATGTAGTTCTCACCCTCGCAGGCCATCGCCAGCTTCTTGCGCAGCTTGCAGATGAACACGTCGATGATCTTCAGTTCGGGCTCGTCCATCCCGCCGTACAGGTGATTGAGGAACATTTCCTTGGTCAGCGTGGTGCCCTTGCGCAGCGAAAGAAGCTCGAGCATCGCGTATTCCTTGCCGGTCAAATGCACCCGCGCCTGATCGACCTCGACCGTCTTGGCATCGAGATTGACCGAAAGCTTGCCGGTGCGGATGACCGATTGCGAATGGCCCTTGGAACGGCGCACGACCGCATGGATCCGCGCAACCAGTTCCTCGCGGTGAAACGGCTTGGTGACGTAATCGTCGGCCCCGAAGCCAAAGCTGCGCACCTTGCTGTCCATCTCCGAAATGCCCGAGAGGATCAGCACCGGGGTCTGCACCTTGGCGACCCGCAGCTTCTTGAGCACGTCATACCCGTGCATGTCGGGAAGGTTGAGGTCGAGCAGGATGATATCGTAATCATACAGCTTGCCCAGATCGAGGCCCTCTTCGCCCAGGTCGGTGCCATAGACGTTGAAGCCCTCGGTAGTGAGCATCAGATCGATCGCCTTGGCGGTGGTCGGTTCGTCCTCGATCAACAGCACCCGCATCGCACAAACCCCCTGTTGGACCCTGCCCTGCAACTGGCTTGCATCCGGCGGCATAACCGGATGGCAACCAATCTTGCCGGGCATTAACCACACGAGTTCTGAAGAGAAAAGGTTAATAACTCGTAAAGCGGCAGCGAAGCACGGGTCGCGGCGGATTTGTCACAGTGCAATGGAGAGGACGCGCAGGCCACCGGATCGCGTCATGTTCCAGCGCAGACCTAAACCCCCGGCACCCCCAGGCTCGCCGCCGCCTCGCGCAATTTCCGCGCCGCCTCGCCGTCGTTCTTGAAGGCGGCCAGCCCGCCTTGCAGCGCCGCGGAAGCCTTGGCCGTTTCGCCCAGTTGCATCCGGCTGCGCATCAGCATGATCCAGCCAGCTGCATTGTTGGGGTTGGCCTTGAGCTTGGCCTCCAAGCCATCGACCATGCCCTGGACCATCGCGTCCTGCGCACCCTTGGGCAGGGCGGTGGCGGCCTGCATCTGCTCGCGGGTCGGACCAGGGATGCCCGCCGCAGCAACGTCGGCGCCGTCAGTTGTAAATCCCTTGGCTGGCGGAAGCGGGCTGGTCGCGGCGAGCCGCTTCTCGACCTCGATCCCGCGTTCCTTGCCAACGTTGCGGATCACGTCGCGCACATCGGCGGCATAGGGAGCGTCGGCCGGGGTATCGGCGAGCAGCGCGAACCAGCCGTCGAGTGCTTCGGTATGCTTGCCGTCGAGGTCCATCGCCACCGCGCGGAAATAGCGCGCGCGCGCGTCTTTGGGGTCGAGGGTCAGCGCGGTGTCGAACGCCGCCTTGGCATCGGGCGGCATTCCGCCGCCGTCCTTGCTGGCCATCACCAGCGCCTCGCCCAGCATCGAAAAGTATTCGGGATTCTTTGGATCGAGCGCGGTCGCGCGTTTCATCGCGGTGGCGGCTTCGGCAAATCGCTCGGTCTGGAAATAGGACCAGCCAAGCATCCGCCAACCCTCGGCATCCTGCGGATTGGCCTTGAGCCGCGCCTCCAGCTTGACGATCACTTCGTCGACCGTGGGCTGCGGCGCGCCATCCGCAAGTTGGGCGGCGGCCGGCGCATCGCCCTGTTGGGAGCGGTAGACCGCCACCCCGCCAGCACCCAGCGCGAGCAGCAGCGCCGCGCCCAGCGCGATCCGCCCAGCCTTCAGCGAGGCGGCAGGCGCCGGGGTGAGCGACGCCGAGGCCGGCTCGGGCGGGGTATCCTGGGGGGTCGGCAAAGCGTCGCTCATGGGCAGTTCTCCGGGCGCTGGAAACGTTATTGCGCGTATCGCGACACGCGCATTGCCAGGCAAGCCCTGCAAGCGCTCGACACAAAAGCAAAATTGCGGGTGGAAATCGCTGATTGTTGCGCTAATGTCGAGTCAATCGGGGGTCGCAACAAGCATTGGCTGGCGGAGGCGCATCGCGCGTCGCCGCATTGTCGCGACGGGGGAAGCACGCCGGTGACCGAGATTTTTAAGGTGGCGATCGTCGGATCCGGTCCGGCCGGGATGAGCGCGGCAAGCCATGCCGCTCAGCTCGGGCTGAACCACGTCCTTCTCGAAAAGACCGATCACCTCTCCGACACGATCTACAAGTACCAGAAGGGCAAGCACGTGATGGCCACGCCATCGCAGCTGATCCTGCGCTCCGACCAGGAATTCGACGCCGGCAAGCGCGAGGACATTCTGGGCAAATGGAACGACCGAACCGCGGAGCTGAAGGTCAACGTCAAGTTCAATGCCGAGGTCAAGTCGATCCGCGGCACCGGCGCCCCGATCCCCGGCTCGATCCAGAAGATGGTTGCGCGTGCCCGTGACGGTACCACCACCACCACCGAACTGCAGCGCCACGCCCCGCCTTACGAAATCGTGCTGACCAACGGCGAGACGCTGATGGCCGAGAACGTCGTCCTGGCGATCGGCACGCAGGGCAACCCCAACCTGATGCGCTGCCCCGGCGGCAACCTGCCCCACGTTACCTATCAGCTCGACGATCCGTTTGTCGTGGTCGACCAGCACATCACGGTGATCGGCACCGGCGACGCCGGGATCGAGAATGCCCGCGGGCTGGTCGAGGACGAGGTCCAGGGCAACGTCGTCAGCGTGCTCAACCGCGCCCAGAAATCGACCAATGTGCGCGAAAGCTTCGCCACCGCGAAGGAGCCCAACGCGAAGGCGCTGGTCGACGATGACGCGGCGGGTCGCCTGACGATCTGGTACGAGACCGAGACCAAGGAGGTCGAGCCCGGCTGGATCACCCTGACCACCCGCGACGGCGAAGAGCGCATCCGCTGCGACCGGATCATCGCGCGAATCGGTTCGGCCCCGCCGCGCGGGTTCGTCGAAGGCTGCGGGATCGAGTTCGCCAGCCAGGATCGGCTGGCCTTCCCGACGCTCTCGCCCGTGTTCGAATCGACCGCGCCGGGGATCTTCGTGATCGGCGCGCTGGCCGGTTATCCGCTGATCAAGCACTGCATGAACCAGGGCTATGATGCGATCGAGTTCATTAACGGCAACACCGCGCTCAAGCCTGCCGACCAGCCGCTGCTCGACGCCAAGTTCTCGTCGATGCCGGGCGGTCGTTCGGTCGAAGGCTGGCTCGAATTCCTCCAGGCCAATGTCAGCATCCTTGGCGGGATGACCACGCTGCAGCTGCGTGAGTTCATGCTCGATTCGGATATGCGGGCCTACAAGAAGGGCCAGGTCATCTTCGAGCGCAACGATCCCGGATCGTCGCTGTTCGCGATTGCCGAGGGCTCGGTTGCGGTGCGGATCGACCCGACCGATCCCAACAAAGTCGTGCCGATCTACAAGGGTTCGATCTTCGGCGAGGTCGGGCTGATCTCGGGCCGCCGCCGCGGTGCGACAATCGTTGCGGCGGAAGACACGGTCTGCGTCGAGATCAGCCGCAACGCCGCGCTCAAGCTGCAAAGCCAGGTGCCGACCGCCAAGAAGGCGATCGAGCGCATCTCGACCGAGCGCCAGCTGCTCCAGATGTTCGGCGCGGGGCTGACCCCGGGCGACATCGCCGAAGTGGTCGACGATGCCAAGATCATGCAGATCAAGGCCGGCGACACGATCCTGCGCGAAGGCGACGACGGCAAGGAAATCTTCGTCATCCGGGTCGGCTCGATGATCGTCGAGAAGCAGGTCGGCGGCAAGCCGGTGTTCCTGTCCTATCTCCCCGCCGGGTCCTACGTCGGCGAAATGGCGCTGATCGCGGGCGGGCAGCGCACCGCCTCGGTCCGCGCTGCAGTCAAGTCCGAGGTCATCAAGATCGATGGCGAGAAGTTCGAGGCTGTCCTGAAATCCAAGCCCGCGCTGCTCGAACGCGCGCGCGCTGAAATGGACCTGCGCCGCCAGACCAACGCGGTGATCGAATCGAAGAAGGATTCGATCTCCAGCGTGGTCGATCTCTATTCCGAGCAGGCCGCGTTCCTGGTCGCACAAGGCCTTGGCGAAGCGACCGACGTGTTGTTGATCGACGAAACGCTGTGCGTCGGCTGCGACAATTGCGAGAAGGCCTGCGCCGACAGCCACGATGGCTTGTCGCGGCTCGACCGCGAGGCCGGCAAGACCTTCGCCAACCTCCACGTCCCCACCTCGTGCCGCCACTGCGAACATCCACACTGCATGGCCGATTGCCCGCCCAACGCGATCCATCGCGGGCCGGATGGCGAGGTATTCATCAATGACACCTGCATCGGTTGCGGCAACTGCCAGCGCAATTGCCCCTACGGCGTTATCCGGATGGACAAGGTGCCGCCCAAGAAGCCGTCGCTGCTCAACTGGTTGTTCTTCGGTTCCGGCCCCGGGCCGGGCGAGCCGCCTTACAAATGGTCGAAGAAGAACACCAAATATACCGGTGTGCCCGAGATCGACGAGGCGCTAGATCGCAAGAAGGCGATCAAGTGCGACATGTGCGCCGGAATCGACGGCGGCCCGAGCTGCGTGCGCGCCTGCCCGACCGGCGCGGCGATCCGCGTCGCTCCCGACGAGTTCCTGACCGTCGCCCGCCTCGAGACGGAGCGCGCCTGATGGCCACGATCCCGCACAATCCCGACCAGGGCGATTTCGAGACCGCCGCGACGAGCCGCGATTCGACCTCGACCAAGGCCCCCAAGAAAGCCCCGCGGGTCCGCCGCGACCGGGTTTCGACCCACGAAAGCTTCCTGACCTATGGCCGCGGCCGCTGGGCCAAGATCGCGATCGGGATCTTCGTGGTCAGCCTGGCGACTTACCTGTTCATCGATGTCGAGCCGCGCCACAACGGCGGCTCGTGGTATGGCTATACGCTCGGCACAATCGGGCTGGGGCTGATCCTGTGGCTGACCCTGCTGGGAGTGCGCAAGCGCGCGATCACGCCCGGGCGCTGGTCGTTGAAAGCCTGGACCAGCGCGCATGTCTATCTCGGGCTCAGCCTGATTGCGATCGGCACGCTGCACGCCGGGTTCCAGCTCGGTTGGAACGTCCATACGCTCGCCTGGGCGTTGATGATGCTGGTCATCGTCTCTGGCCTGTTCGGAATCTGGGTTTATGCCCGCCTGCCCACGGCGATGTCGGCCAACCGCTTCGACGCCGAAGGGGCGATCACCGAAAAACAGATGATCGAGGGGCTCAAGCAGCTCGACCGCCAGATTCACGACGCCGCGCAGCCGCTCGATCCCGAGGCGGCGGCGGTCGTCGACAAGAGCCTGGAAGAAAACGTCTTTGCCGGGTCGGCCTATGCGCGGGTCATGAACCGCTATCCCAAGTGCCAAACCCGCGCCGCGATCGCGGATGTCCGCAAGCTGCGAAATTTCCGACCAAGGCTCGAAGACGATCCCTTCGAAAAGGTCGATACGCTGCTCAGCCGCAAGGAAGCCTTGCTGGCCAAGCTGCGTCGTCACCTCCAGCTCAAGAGCTGGCTCCAGTCGTGGCTGTTCATCCACGTTCCCGCAACCTTCGCCTTGATCGCTGCGCTCTCCGCGCATGTGATCAGCGTCTTCTTCTACTGGTGAGCGCATGAGCTTTCTTGTCCGCCAGATCGCGCTGAAGGCCAGCGGGGGCGAAATCGTCCGGGCCCGCCGGGTCGACGGCGATGAAATGAAGATCGGCCGTGATGGCACCTGCGGGGTCCATCTGCCCGATCTCGGGGTCGATCCCGAAGCCGCGCTGGTCACCCAGCTCGACGAGACCCACATCGAGATCGAATCGATCGGCGGCCAGCCGTTCGAGGTCGATGGACGTCCGGTTACGCGCAAGGAGCTCGACGTCACCGAAGGGGCCGAGCTGGTCTTCGGCAGCCATCGGATCAAGCTGGGCCAGGACCCGCGCAGCCGCTTCCCCACCTTCACCGTGCGCCGCGAGACGCCGATGGCGCATTCGAGCGCCGACAACGACCTGACCGACGTCTACACGCTCAAGGGCAAGGTTCCGGGCAAGCGGATGTCGGCCTGGGCCTTCGCGGCCATGGTGGCGATCGCGTTCCTCGCCTGGCCGATCTACAGCTACGCCACTTACAACGAGCTCGCGCTCGACAAGGAAGCGGTTCGTCCGGTCGGCTTCCACGGCGACAAACTGTGGACTTCGGGCAAGATGAGCCTGGCCCACAAGGGCTTGGAGAACGACTGTCAGTCGTGCCACGTCGAACCGTTCGTGGCGGTCCGCGACAATGCCTGCATGACCTGCCACAAAGACGATGCGCACGAACACATAAGGGTGGCCGGTGCGACCGCGCGGCTCGATCAGGCGCGCGGCGAACCCACCGGTTTTGCCGGTTTCCGGCGCGCGGTTTCGACCACGTTCAACAAGCCGGTCGGGCGCTGCGTCGAATGCCACACCGAGCATGAAGGCGCGGGCGCGATGGCGGCGACCGACCAGCAGTTCTGCACCGATTGCCACGACGGCATGAAAGCGCGGCTGCCCGATACCAAGCTTCCCGATGCCGCCGATTTCGGCACTTCGCATCCGCAGTTCATGCCCGCCGTGATCACGAACGCCGCGCCCGAAAAGCCGGTGGTCAAGCGGATTGCCTGGACCCCCGACGCGAAGGAATACGGCGGGCTGAAGTTCACTCACGCACAGCATCTGTCGACCACCAACGGGGTCGCCCAGATGGTCCGCCGCCGGCCGAGCGAATTCCCCGAACAGGGCGCGCTCGATTGCGAGAACTGCCATCAGGCCGATCCCAGCGGCACCTGGTTCAAGCCGGTGGTCATGGAGGAAGCCTGCCAGACCTGCCATTCGCTGACCTTCGACCAGGTGGGCGGCACCTTCCGCACGCTGCGCCATGGCGAGCCCGAGATGGTGGTGGCCGATTTGCGCGCGTTCTTCGCGGGCGGTGCGCCGGTGCGTCCCGCCAATCTGGGCGGGATGGCGCGGCGTCAACCGGGCGATAGCTCGGCGGTGGGCGTCGCCAAGGATTACGCCCGCGCGGTGCGGTTCTATCCCACCCAGGCAAGCCAGGCGATCACGATGCTGTTCAACAAGGGCGGGGCCTGCTTCGATTGCCACACGATCATTCCGGGTGGCGCCGCGACCGGCGGCTACAACATCCAGAATGTCGCGCAGACCCAGCGCTACCTGCAGAAGGGCTGGTTCACGCACGATCGCCACACCAAGTTCGAATGCGTTGACTGCCACCTGAAGGCAGAGACCAGCAACGATGCAACCGACTTGCTGATTCCCGGGCTGGGCGGTAAAGGCGGCTGCCGCGATTGCCATGTGGGGCAAGGCGGGGCGAGCCTGGCTTCGGTCAAGCAGCCGGTCGAATCGGGTTGCGCAATGTGTCATGATTATCATGCCGACGACGGCGCCCCCTGGATGTCGCGTCAGCCGGCATCGCGGCGGGCCTCGGTCGATCGCAAGCGCAACGCGGGTTCGGCTGGAACAACGTCGCGGTAGCGGCTGTGCTGATTGCCCAGCTGACGGACATCCATCTCGGGTTCGAGCCGGATAGTCCGGGAGAGTTCAACCGCGTGCGGCTCGATGCCGTGCTGACGGAACTCTCCGAAATGGAACCGCGCCCCGACCTATTGTTGGCTACCGGCGATCTGGTCGACCGCGGCGACGTCGACAGTTATCGTCGCCTGCGCGAGGCATTCGCGCCGCTGCCTTTTCCAGTCCACTGGCTGGTCGGCAATCACGACGTTCGCGCCCATTTCGCCGAAGTGTTTCCCGAGACCCCGGCGGACGACGGGTTCGTCCACTATGTCGTCGAGACACCGACCCTGCGGCTGGTGGTGCTCGATACCCTCGAAGAAGGCCGCCATGGCGGTGCCTTCTGCGAAGTGCGTGCCGCCTGGTTGACCGCGCGGCTCGACGAGGCACCCGGCCGGCCCACGCTGATCGTCCAGCACCATCCGCCGATCGAGGTCGGGATCGCATGGATGAACACCAATCCCGCCGAGCCGTGGGTCGCCCGGCTGGCAGCCTGTGTCAAAGGCCGTGCCAACGTCATCGGCCTGGTTTGCGGCCACATCCACCGCGCGATCACGACCCGATGGCATGGGCTGACAGTCGCCACCTGCCCGTCTACCGCGCCGCAAGTCGCGCTCGACCTGCGCCCGATCGACCCCGACCACGCCGACGACCGCCCGCTGATCGTGGCCGATCCACCCGCCTTCGCATTGCACTGGTGGAACGGGCGCGAACTTATCACGCATTATCAGACCGCCGAGCCGCACGAGGTGCTGGCGCGGTTCGACGAGAAGCTGAAGCCGATGATCCGGCACATGCTGGCGGAACGCCCGGTCTAGACCCTACCCTCAACCCAAATCCGCAGGGTGTATCGGTGTTTCCACACTCTCAAGCAGGCAACGGTTCACCCACTGCTCCACCCTCACCGCGCTCCTCCTCGGACAGCCTCGCATCCTCCGCCGCATGGAACCGGCGCATGATCGGCCTGGCGACCAGCGCAATCAGCAACGCGGCGCTTGCGGGCAGCAGTGCCAGCAGGCTGAAATACAGCGCCGGGCCGAGCGGCTCGTAGAACCGGCCGAGCCAGCCGAGCAGAAAGAACCCCAGTGCCCCGGCCAGATTGCTGACCGCCATCATCATCCCCGTTATCTTGGGCGGGGCATAGCGCGAGATCAGGGCACGCAGCGGCGGGTCGAACCAGGCATAGCAACTTGCCAACAACACATAGAAGCCGATCCATGCGAGCAGCGGCACCGTTTCGAACCCGGCCAGAAACCCGACGTAGACGAACGATACAGCGGCAATGGTGCAGCCGATTGCCAGCTTGAACAGGTTGTTGGGCTCGCGCCCCTTTGCGGCCCAGCGCTTCCACAGCATCGCGGCGAGATAGACCCCGCCGATCGTCGCCAGCCCGTCGATCGTGCCCATCCAGGTCACCGGCATGGTGAACCCGCCGAGCGAGCGATCGACCGCCGTATCGGCCCAGACGAACATCAGCCCGTAAGCCTGCTGGAACGCTGCATTGCCCAGTATTCGGGGGATCAGGATGATCAGCAGCAGGCCGATGATCTTCCAGTCACCGCGCGACAGCGGTGACTGGCGGACGCGCTCGGAGAGCTGATCGGGCGGATAGCTCGATCGGCCCCACAGGTACGTGGCGAGCCCGAACAACATGCCGATCCCCGCCGCGCCGAAACCCCAGTGCCAGCCGATTTCCTCGCCCAGCGTTCCGGCCACCAGCGGCGCAACCAGCGCGCCGACGTTGAGAGCGATCAGATAGATGCCGAACCCGCGCACCCGGCGCTCGTCTTGTGGCGTATAAAGCGAGCCGATCTGCGCCTGAAGATTGCCGATCAGGCAGCCTGCGCCCAGCACCAGCAGCAGCAGGGCGAGCAAGAACGCGCGTTCGGACGCCATCGTCAGATGGCCCGCCGC
Organism: Sphingomonadales bacterium; assembly: GCA_038256425.1. Taxonomy (GTDB): domain Bacteria; phylum Pseudomonadota; class Alphaproteobacteria; order Sphingomonadales; family Sphingomonadaceae; genus Novosphingobium. Next base: position 46,082 of record JBBSKI010000001.1, on the reverse strand, counting down.
CATCAACACGGTGCCCAGCGTGATCGTCCGCGTCCGACCCAGCACCCGGTCGCCCAGCCACGCACCGATCATCGGGGTTGCCAGCGTGAGCCCCGAATAGAGCCCGAATGTCTGCGCTGCGAGCGCCAGATCGGTCATCGGCCCGAAGGTGGATTCCAGCGCGCTGCGATATCCGGCCAGACCCCAGACCTTGTCCGCATTGCCCGGGGTGAGCAGATGCTTGGTCATGTACAGCATCAGCAGCGCCTGCATTCCGTAGAACGAAAAGCGCTCCCAGAACTCGGTCCCGGCAAGGAAACCGAGCGCTTTGGGGTGTCCGAAAAATGCGGTGTCGCTGCGGGTGTGGTGCGTGGATTCCATCGCGGCGATGCTAGGGAGAGATACCGCGAAGGGAAGCGCTAAAGTCGCCTACCGCGAACCCCGCCCGGCCGAACGCAGCGTCGCCAGCTGGGTATTGTCGCGGTTGTAAGTGTCTTCGCGGAACACGATTGCCCCATTCTCGGGCGCGGCGGTGAGGTAGGTGATGTAGACCGGCACCGTCTGCTCGAGCGGCACCGCCTGTTCGACCCCGCCCTTCTTGGGCACCAGTGTCTTGCCGAACAGCCAGCGGCCGAACCGAGGCGCGTCTTCCAGCCGCACGCAGCCCGAACTGGCCTGACGCGCGTCTTCCTTGAGCAAGGCTTTGTCGGGGGTGTCGTGGAGGTAAATGCCGAGGTTGTTGGGGAAGGTGAATTTGACCTTTCCCATGAAATTGCTCCGCCCCGGCAGTTGTCGCACGCGCTGTTCCCGCGTCCCTGCGGCGACGGCCGTCCAATCGACTTTCGCCGGACTGATCACCTTGGCATTGTCGGTCCAGTCGCTAAGGACCTGATAGCCCCCGGTCTTGAGATAGCCCAGACCCTTGGTCTTCACATTGTACGCGATCCGGTCACGGACCAGATCGGGCGGCACGTTCCAGTAGGGATTGAGGATTGCGCTCGACAGTTCGCCAGCGATCATCGGGGTCGCCTGGCTTGGCTTGCCGACCACAACCCGCATCGTATCGACCACCCGCCCGTTCTCGTACATCGAGAGCGAGGCTCCCGCCGCGTCGATCAGGACATAGCGCGGGGCCGGATTGGCGGGCAGCGCGCGCGCGCGTTCGAGGTTCAGCTGAACCAGCTGGGTCGCCGCCGGATCGAGCTCACGTGCGGCGAGCGCGGCGCGAAGCTGGCTATAGATCGGGTGCATCCAGCGCAGTTGACCGATGTATTCGTCAAGCACAGGTGCCGCCGCGGCGACGCTCAGGGCTGACCCGATGGTCGGCACCACGGGCGCAAGCAGGTTGTTCTGATAGCTCATCCCCGAATCGCGCGCGATTCGGGTGCCTTGGACGTAGGCCGCCAGGGTCCGTGACAGCGCCAGTTCCGCGCGCGCCAGATCCTTGGGCGAACCGCTGCGCGTGCGGCGCAGCGCGGACAGGAGATCGTCGGCCCTCAGTGCCCTACGGCTCAGCCCATCGAACCGAGCGGTATCGGCCAGGCGCAGAATTGTGTCCGCCGCTTCGTTTGGAACGCCATTTTCGATCCACAGCGGACGATATTGACGCGCAGCATAAAAGGCCCGCAGTTCGCTTTCGCGTTTTCCACCACCGGCCAATTCGGCCTCAAGCCGGGACGCAAGCCATTGGGAATCATCAGCCGGTTGGCCAAATGCCGGCAGCGGCGACAGCACAAGTGCTGCCGCCGCCAACGCCATTTTAGTCGCGCGGTACTTGACCATCGGCGCGTCGATCAACCACGCTCGCCGGCGTAGGTGGTCGAGCCCGAGACCGGCTGGACCACGGGTCCGCCTTCGTAATACTGGCCTTCGCGGGTGTAGCCATCGACGCAGCCGTCGTTGTTCCGATCCGTCCAGATCGCACCGCCGATACCGCCTACTGCCGCACCGATCAGTGCGCCTTGAAGCGGATTGATCCCGCCGATCAGTGCGCCCGCACCGGCTCCGGCGACCGCGCCGATACCTGCACCGGTCGCAGCGCCGCCCAGCGTCGAGGAACAGCGGCGTGCATCGGCAGCGGCATACTGCGGCTGGCCCTGGTAATACTGGCCATCGCGAACATAGCCGTCGGCATAGCCGTCGTTATCGCGATCGGACCATACGGCTCCGGCTACGCCACCGACCGCGGCACCGATCAGCGCACCTTCGATGGGCGAAAGTCCGCCGATTACCGCGCCAGCGCCGGCACCCGCGAGGCCACCGATGGCGGCTCCGGTTCCGGCTCTGGCCAGCGTATCGTCATTCATCGTGGTGCAGGCACCGAGCGAAAGCGAAGCGGCTCCGAAAAGCAGGATGAGGGACTTGTTCATGCGAAATTCCTTTTGCGAACCAAACCAAATGCGGTGGTCCCGCGCCGTTCGTGGGCGGCGGTCCATCGCAAGAGGTAACGCCAGCGTTGCCGATTCCGTTCCGCAGCCCCAACCGGGCAGGTTCCCTCGTTGGTCGTGGAATTTACGCGGTTGGTCGGAGCATATGGCCGTTTGGTCCGCTAAGCTACTGATTTTAAATCGTGGACTTGGTTAACGCACCCCGGCCAGCGCCTTGGTCCGGCGCCGCTGGACCGAACTGCCCAGCCCGATCGCCTCACGGTACTTGGCGACCGTCCGCCGTGCGAGATCGAAGCCTTTTTCGCGCAGCAGATCGACCAGCGTATCGTCCGAGAGGATCGCGCCCGCCTCCTCGGCATCGATCAGCGCGCGGATCTGGGCCTTGACCGTCTCGGCCGAAACCGCCCCGCCGCCGTCGGATGCTGCGACACCCGAGGTAAAAAAGTACTTCAACTCGAACGTGCCGCGCTCGCACAGCAGATACTTGTTCGATGTCACCCGGCTGACGGTCGATTCGTGCATCGCGATGGCCTCGGCGACGGTCCGCAGGGTCAGCGGCTTGAGCGCCGACACCCCGCGCCGGAAAAACCCCTCCTGATGGCGGACGATTTCCGCGGCGACTTTCAGGATCGTCCGCTGGCGCTGGTCGAGTGCTTTCATCAGCCAGTTCGCATCGGCCAGCTTGTCGCCCAGCCAGCCGCGCGCGGCCTTGTCGTCGCAGCTGGTCCGCAGCTCGGTGTAATAGCTGCGGTTGACCACCAGCCGCGGCAGCGTGGCCGGGTTGAGCGCAATGTCCCAGCCAATATTGCCGTCCTTGTCAGGCGGGGTCTCGCGGATCAGGATGTCGGGCGTAACCGCCTGGCCGATGCCGCCGCCAAAGCGCAGGCCGGGCTTGGGATCGTAGCCGCGCAACTCGCCCAGCATATCGGCGAAGTCCTCGTCGTCGACCCCGCACATCCGTTTGAGCTGCGCAAAAGCGCCTTTGGCGACCAGATCGAGATTGTCGATCAAGCGGACCATGCAGGGATCGTAACGGTCGGCTTCGATCGCCTGCAACGCAAGGCATTCGGCCAGGTTGCGCGCGCCGACCCCGGTTGGATCGAGCGTCTGGACCAGCCTGAGCGCCTGTTCGAGCTCGTCCACCGCGATACCCAGTTCGCTGGCCGCCTCGGCCAGCGACAGGGGCAGGTACCCAGCCTCGTCCAGCTGGTCGATCAGCCAGCGGCCCAGCGCAACCTGGGTCCGGTCGGACGAGGCCGCGCCGATCTGGCCGTGAAGATGCTCGGCCAGCGTCGCCTCCCCACCCCCGCGCTCGTCGAGCGAGGGGGCTTCGCCGCCCGATGAGAAGTCCGAACCGCCAAAGTCCTGGCCCCCGAAATCGCTGGCCGAGGACAGTTCGAATGCCGCCGCGCCGTCCCCCGTGTCACGGTCCGTGTCGAGCGTGGCGCGGTCGATGTCGAGCGGGCGATCATCGGCAGCGCGGCCTTCGCCGATCAATTGATCGACCGGCGAGGATTCCAGTTGAGTCCGGCGCATTTCCTCGCCCACCGGTTCGAGCGATTCGGAAACCGGCCCCGCCTCGCCCAACTCGAGGAGCGGGTTGGCTTCGATCGCTTCGCCGATAAAGGTTTCGAGTTCGAGGTTGGACAACGCCAGCAGCTTGATCGCCTGCTGCAACTGCGGCGTCATCACCAGCGATTGGGATTGCCGAAGATCGAGGCGGGGGCCGAGCGCCATGACCTGTCAGGCGCGGTTCGGCGCGCGGCTCACAACGTAAATCCCTCGCCCAGATACAGCCGCCGCACATTCTCGTCCTCGACCAGCGCCTCGGGCGAACCGGCGAACAGCACCTGCCCGCCATAAATGATGCAGGCGCGATCGACGATCTCGAGCGTCTCGCGGACGTTGTGATCGGTGATCAGCACGCCGATTCCTCGCCCGGCGAGGTCCTTCACCAGATCGCGGATGTCGCTGATCGAAAGCGGGTCGATCCCGGCGAACGGCTCGTCGAGCAGCATGATCGAGGGGTTGGCGGCCAGCGCGCGGGCGATTTCGCAGCGCCGCCGCTCACCGCCCGAGAGCGCCATCGCGGGCGAGGAGCGCAACCGCTCGATATGAAACTCCGCGAGCAGTCGCTCGAGTTCGGCGGCGCGGGTCGCCTTGTCCGGCTCGACCAGTTCAAGCACGCACATGATGTTCTGTTCGACCGTCATGCCGCGAAAGATCGAGGTTTCCTGCGGCAGATAGCCCAGCCCCAGGATCGCGCGGCGGTACATCGGCAGCCGGGTGATATCGACTCCGTCGAGCAGGATCCGCCCCGAATCGGGCCGGACCAGCCCCATGATCGAATAGAAACACGTCGTCTTGCCCGCGCCGTTGGGGCCGAGCAGGCCGAGCACCTCACCCTTGGCGACCGACAGCGAAATGTCGGTCAGCACCGGGCGCTTGTCATAGCTTTTGGCGATGGACACCACTTCCAGCCCACCGTCGACCAGGGGCAAAGCAGCCGACGCCATGCCGGATGCTGGGGCAGTGTCAGTGATGGGATCGTGCAGGTTCATCGGTTCTTCAGGCAAATTGCGGTTTCAGCCGGGACCATAGCACGCCAGCCCGCCCGCGAAAGCCCGCCCCTGCGAGGTCTGGCAGGATTTATGCATGGCCCGGCGCAGCGGCGGAACGGCAGCCGCCTGCCATCAGCCAGAAGGGTATCCGGCAAGCCTATTGCGATAAGGTGAACGCGCTTGATATTTTCGCGCATCGGCAGATAGTCGGGTACGGGACAACAAAAGAGGATCGGCCAGATGGCAAAAGCCGAAATGGCAAAAGGCCAGTCGGGATCGCACAGCGAAAGGCCCGCCCGTCGTCGCGACTGGCGAAAGGGGATGAGCGACAACGTCGCCTATGCGTTGCTGGTCTATACCGGCTTGCAGATCTTCGTGACGATGCACGCGATCAAGGGATCCAGCACCGGTTCGGCGCTGCCTTACCTGTCGCTGATCGTGCTTGTTGCCGCGATCATTCCTGCTTGCCGCCGCTTCGAACGCCGCTGGGAAGGGCTGAGCGACGACGCCGCCGCCGATCCGGCGCTCCGCCCGCTTTACCGCCGCGACCAGTCCCTATTATGGCTCCTGGCAATCGGTTTGCCGTTCGTGCTGACCGGGTTGTTCATGGCCATTGGCGCCGCGTTCTAGCCGCCTGTTTCGAGCCCGGCCGATTTGACCCCTTGGGGCGGCGCGGCTAACCCCCGCGCAATGCACTCCCCCCAGCAAGCCCAGGACCGCTGCCACGCGCTGGTCGAACGCGCGCGCCGCGCCGGCGCCGATGCCGCCGATGCGGTTTACAGCGCCGATGCCTCACAAAGCGTCTCGATCCGCCTCGGCGCACTGGAAGATGTCGAACGGTCCGAGAGCGAGCGCGCCAGCCTGCGCGTCTTCGTCGGTCGCCGCACCGCGAGCATCGGCTCGACCGATCTGTCCGACGCCGCGCTGGACGAACTGGCGGAGCGCGCGGTGGCCATGGCCCGGCTCGCGCCCGAGGACCAATATGCCGGTCTCGCCCCGGAGGAATTGCTGCTGCGAAGCAGCGCTCCGGCGCTCGATCTGGCCGACCCTACCGAACGCTCACCCGCTGGGTTGCGCGCCCTGGCCGAGGAATGCGAAGACGCCGCGCGGGCGGTTGCGGGGGTGACCAACAGCGAAGGCGGCGGGGCGAGCGAGGGCGCCTCGGTGGTCGCGCTGGCCACCAGCCACGGTTTTGCCAGGGGTTTTTCTGCGACCAGCCGCTCGCTGTCCGCCAGTGTGATCGCGGGTGAAGGCGCGGCAATGCAACGCGATTACGCGCACCGGGTCGCGCGTCATGCGGGCGATCTGCTTTCCCCGCACGAGATCGGCACCCTGGCCGGCACGCGCGCGGTCGGTCGTCTCGCCCCCACCACGATCCCCAGCGGGCCGCGACCGGTGGTGTTCGATCCGCGCGTCGGCGGCAGCCTGCTGGGCCATTTGCTCGTCGCGATCAGCGGTTCCGCCATTGCCCGGGGGGCGAGCTTCCTGCTCGGGCGCGAGGACGAGCAATTGTTCGATTCGGCCATAACCGTGAGCGACGATCCGCACCGCCTGCGCGGGGTGCGCTCGCGGCCGTTCGACGGCGAAGGCCTGGCGACCGCCCCGCGCAATCTGATCGCTCGCGGACGCTTGACCGGCTGGCTGATGGATTCGGCCGCCGCGCGCCAGCTTGGCCGCCAGCCAACCGGCCACGCCGCGCGCGGCTACGGCGGCGGTCCGGGGGTTTCGGCGGCCAATGTCACGCTGACCGGCGGCACCGTCAGCCGCGCCGCGCTGATCGCCGACATCCCCGACGGGGTGCTGGTGACCGAACTGATCGGCCAGGGGGTCAACGGCGTGACCGGCGATTACAGCCGCGGTGCGAGCGGCCTGCGAATCGTCAATGGCGAAATCGCCGGGCCGGTTGCGGGCATCACGATTGCGGGCAACCTGGTCGAGATGTTCCGGGCACTGACCGCCGCCAACGATCTCGAAATCTATCGCGGGATCGACGTGCCGACGCTGCGGATCGACGGGATGACCGTCGCCGGGGATTGAACTCTCAGCCCTTCGCCTTCTCCGCCCGCTCGATCGCCTCGATCACGATCCGCTTGGCGTCCTCGGCATCGCCCCATTTGCCGACCCTGACCCACTTCTCGGACTCCAGGTCCTTGTAATGCTTGAAAAAGTGCTCGATCTGCTGGAGCACGATCGAGGGCAGGTCCTGGCGCTCGCCGATGTCCGAGTAGTACGGGAAGGTCGTGTCGACTGGCACGCAGATCAGCTTCTCATCGCCCCCGGCCTCATCTTCCAGGTTGAGCACCCCGATCGGGCGGGCGCGGACGACGCAGCCGGGGATGAACGGCGAACGTGCGATCACCAGCGCGTCGAGCGGGTCGCCATCGGGCGAAAGCGTGTGCGGCACGAAGCCATAATTGGCCGGGTAGCGCATCGGGGTGTGGAGGATGCGGTCGACGAACAGCGCGCCGCTGGCCTTGTCGAATTCATACTTCACCGGCTCGCCGCCGACCGGAACCTCGATGATGACGTTGAGGCGCTCGGGCGGATCGTCGCCGGTGGGGATTTTGAGAATGTCCATGGCCGGGCGCTCTAGTGTGCTGCGTGCTGCACTGCAACAGAACTCATTGGCCCTTGCTGAGCGCTCATCGCACGCGTGGCGCAAGCAGCCGATCCAGCCCGCCCTCTCAGCTTCCGACCTTTTCCAGCCACGGCCAGCGCAGCCCGCCGGTGTAGGGGACCGACACGGTCATGATCTTTTCGCCGCGCTGGATAACCAGTTCGACCGGCGCGCCAGCCTTTGCCCCGGTGACCGCTTTCCTCAGCCGGTCCTGGTCATAGGATTCGCCGTTCACCGCGACGATTTTCGTGCCATTGACCACCCCCGCGTTGAACGCCGGACTGCCCCACTGGCTGGCGGTGACCTTGGCGTCCTTGTCGATCACCAGCCCCAGCGAATGGGTCAGCCACAGCGCCTTGGCATCGCCCATCCGCGCCTTGTCATAGGCGTTGGGCTCGTCCTTCCACACCAGCTTGTAACCGCCGCGCTCGATCCCGCCGATCGGCGCGGGCTGGCCGGGGGTCTTGATCCGGGTGGTCAGAAAGCCCGCCCAATCGTGGCGATACACGCGATTGAGCGCCGCCACCACATCCTCGAATTCGTAGGTCAGCTGTCCCCAATCGCCATCGCGCACCCCGAAGAATGCCTTGGCGAAATCGTCGAGGCCACGCTTGCCCCCGGTGCCGGCGCGGATGATCTGGTCGGCTTCCAGCCAGATCAGCGCGCCTTCGCTGTAGTAATCCTCGCTGCGGTGGAGCGAGGCCGAGGGCTTGGGCAGCCGCGCCCCGAATACCGGATCGAAGGTCGTGTCCTCGACCGAGCGCCAGCCGCGCCCGGGCTGCTCGCTGTAAGTCCCGGCCACCGAGGCCAACGCATCGAGAATGGTCTGCTTCTTCTGGATGCCTGAACGTGCGGCGAGGACCCAGCCCCAGAACTGGGTCTGGCCTTCATACACCCACAGCAGATCGTCCTGCATCGGCTGGCGGTAATCCGGTGTCCACAGCCGCGCCGGACGGCGGAACTTGCCATCCCAGCTATGAACATATTCGTGGGCGATGACGTTGCGGTCCCAGTCATAGGCGTCCCATTCGATCAGCGCCTTGGGCTCGTACTGGTTCTCGCTCGAACGGTGGTGCTCCAACCCGATCCCGCCCATCCGGTCGGTCAGCGCGAGGAGGAACTCGTAGCGGTCGAAATGGCGGCTGGCGAACAGCGCCTGCCCCTCGGTGACCATCCGGCGATAAGATTCCATGTTGGCGGGTTTGGCTTCGAGCAGCTCGGGCGAATCGGCAATAACGTTGAGGCTGACCTTGCTGCCAAGGTCCCATTTGCGGAAATACTTGCCCGCGAAAACCGGCGAATCGACCAGCGTTTCGTAATCGGTTTCGGCCCAGGTGGTGCGCGCGCCTTCTGAAGCCTGGCCGTCGAGCGCGACCGCCACGGTCCACCCGGCGGGGAACACCACGCTGGGCTTCACCCGGATGCGGCGCACGTAATGTCCGGCGGGATAAAGGCTCATCTTCTCCCACTGGAGATTGAGCATCTCCTGCGTCATCGTGATCCGCCCCTCGCTGGTCTGGAGCGGCGAGGTGTGGACATACCGCGCGGTGACCGCGCTGGCATTTTCGGGCAGCGAAACGTGGAAGGCGAAAACCTCGACCGGATCGCGCTGCCATACCAGCGGTTTGCCGTTGGCTTCGAAACGCAGGTCGGCCAGCTGATTGAGCGGGCCCCGGGGCCCGTGATTGCCCGGCAGCCATTGCGGGAACAACAGCGTCAGACGCCGGGTGCCGGGCACGACCGGGATCGTCTGGGTTACGCGATAGATGCCGCGCCGGGTGTCGGTCGCATCGATGTCGAGCGCGATGGTCCCGCCCGGGTACGGCGTGTCCACCGCATCGGGCACGCTGCGGACGATCGGTACGGTCTCCGGGGCGGAGCGGGGGCCCTCCTGGGCAGAGGCGGACGGGGAAAGGGCAAGGACGAACAGCGGCGCGACCGCGAGGATTTTTTTCATGGCCTTCACTTTACGCAAAGCGGTGGCGGCTGCAACCATCTGTGCGGGCACTACCCGCCCAGCGCGTTTCCCGCTAAGCGCGCCGCACTATGGACAAGACACCGCGCAATTCAGTTCCTCAGGCGATCAGGGGCACGCAGGACATCTTCGGGGCCGAGGCCGAAGCATTCCAGCACGTCGTCGAGACGTTCGAGCGGGTTCGCAAGCTCTACCGCTTCCGCCGGATCGAAATGCCGGTGTTCGAAAAGACCGCGGTGTTCGCGCGTTCGCTGGGCGAGACTACCGATGTGGTCTCCAAGGAAATGTATTCGTTTCTCGATCGCGGCGATGAATCGCTGACGCTGCGCCCCGAATTCACCGCGGGGATCTCGCGCGCCTATCTGACCAACGGCTGGCAACAGCACGCCCCGCTGAAAGTGGCCACTCACGGCCCGCTGTTCCGCTACGAACGCCCGCAAAAGGGCCGCTATCGCCAGTTTCACCAGCTCGACGCGGAGATCATCGGCGCGGGCGAACCGCAGGCCGATGTCGAATTGCTGGCGATGGCGGACCAGTTGCTGAAAGAACTGGGCATCGCAGATGGGGTAACCTTGCAGCTCAACACACTGGGCGATGCGGCCAGCCGCGAAGCATGGCGCGCGGCGCTGGTCGAGTACTTCGAGGCCCACCGGGGATCGCTGTCGGAGGATTCGCAGGACCGGCTGGCGCGCAATCCGCTGCGCATCCTCGACAGCAAGGACCCGCGCGACAAGGCGTTTCTAGGCGATGCGCCCAGGATCGACGATTTCCTGAGCGGGGAGGCGCAAGAGTTTTTCGGCAAGGTCTGCGAGGGGCTGAAAGCCGCCGGGGTGGATTGGGTGCGCGCCCCGTCGCTGGTGCGCGGCCTAGACTACTACCGCCACACCGCGTTCGAATTCGTCACCGACCGGCTGGGCGCGCAGGGGACCGTGCTGGGCGGCGGCAGGTATGATGGGCTGATCGAGACTTTGGGCGGGGCTCACACTCCGGCTGTTGGCTGGGCGGCGGGGATCGAGCGGTTGGCGATGCTGGTGGGGGAGGTCAAAGAAAGCCGCCTAGAGATCGCGGTAGTGGCAGAAAACGCTAATCGCGAAAGTGACGCCGCTAGTGCGGTCGCCATGTTTCGGACCCTCGGCTTCCAGGCGGAACTGTTCGCTTCCGGGAGCCCTCGCAAGCGCTACGACAAAGCAAGGAAGGCTGAACCTGGCGTGCTTATCTCGATGGACGTGAAGGACGGAAATGATCGCCAGAACTTTCTTACGACTCTCCCGGAAATCGATCGCGAGGAAGTGGCCATTTCCGCGTTCTTGTCGCGATGGGATATTCCTGACGGCCTAGCTGATTGATGAGCGCTTCCGACACCCGCCTCGCGCAGATTGCCGAACGCTTCGCCCAACTCGAAGCGCGGCTCGCGAGCGGCCAGCTCGAAGGAGCGGAGTTCGTCGCCACCAGCCGCGACTATTCCGAGCTTGAGCCGGTCGCCCGCGCCGCCGCCGAAGTCTCCGAAATGCGCGCCGAACTGGCCTCGCTCGACGACCTCGACGAAGCCGACCCCGAAATGCGCGCAGCCGTCGCCGAGGAAGTCGCGCGCATTTCCGCCGAACTGCCCGCCGCCGAACACCGCCTCGCCATCGCCATGCTCCCGCGCGACAGCGCCGACGCGCGCCCCGCGATGCTCGAAATCCGCGCCGGGACCGGGGGCGACGAGGCGGCGTTGTTCGCGGCCGACCTGTACCGGATGTACGAAAAGTACGCCGCCGAGCGCGGCTGGAAGGTCGAGGTCATCAGCGTCAACGCCTCCGACATCGGCGGGTTCAAGGAAATCGTCGCCAATGTCGCGGGCACCGGGGTGTTCGCCGCGCTGAAGTTCGAAAGCGGGGTCCACCGTGTCCAGCGTGTGCCGGTGACCGAGAGCGGCGGGCGCATCCACACCTCCGCCGCCACGGTCGCGGTGCTGCCCGAACCCGACGAGGTCGACGTCCAGATCGATCCGGGCGACATCAAGATCGACATCTACCGCGCTTCGGGCGCGGGCGGCCAGCACGTCAACACCACCGATTCGGCGGTACGGCTGACCCATCTGCCGACCGGGCTGGTGGTGATCCAGCAGGACCAGCGCAGCCAGCACAAGAACAAGGACAAGGCCATGCAGGTGCTGCGCACGCGGCTGTATGACTTGCGCCGCGCCGAGGCGCATGGGGCCGAGGCCGAGGCGCGGCGGGCGATGGTCGGCTCGGGCGACCGCTCCGAGCGCATCCGCACCTACAATTTCCCGCAAGGCCGCGTGACCGATCACCGCATCGGGTTGACCCTTCACCGCTTGCCCGAGATCCTCGAAGGGCCGGGGCTGGGTGAGCTGATCGACGCGCTCAGCGCGGAGGATCAGGCGAAGCGGTTGGAGGCGCTGGGGGCTTGAGCCGGCTATGACCGTCGCCGCCACCTTGCGCGAAGCCGCAGCCCGGCTCGCCGCCGTCTCCGATACCCCGCGCCTGGATGCCGAGCTGCTGATGGCGCGCCTGCTCGGCGCCACGCGCACCGAAATGCTGTTGCGGCGGATGGGCGAGACCCCGCCACCCGACTTTGCGGATCTGATCGAACAGCGCCTGGCGCACGTGCCGGTCGCCTACATCCTGGGTCGGCAGGAGTTCTGGGGTCTCGACCTGGGCATCATCCCGGGGGTGCTGATCCCGCGCAGCGATAGCGAGACCGTAGTCCGTGCCGCGCTGGCCGCTCGGCCCGGCGCGCGCCGGGTGCTCGATCTGGGCACGGGTTCGGGGGCGCTCCTTCTGGCGGTGCTGAGCGAGTTGCCGCTGGCTCACGGCATCGGCATCGACGCATCGCCCGCCGCAGCCATGATGGCGGCCGCCAATGCCAGCGCTCTCGGCCTTGCGGGCCGGGCGCAGATCGTCGGGAGCGACTGGAACAGGGCCGACCAGATGGCGCAACTCGGGCGGTTCGACCTGATCCTCGCCAATCCGCCCTATGTCGAGGACGATGCCGACCTCGCCCGCCAAGTCCGCGGTCACGAACCCCACGAGGCGCTGTTCGCCGGCCCCGACGGCCTCGACGCCTATCGCTTGCTGCTCCCCGAGCTCCCGGCTTTGCTTGAGCCGAGCGGGGTTGCCATGTTCGAGATCGGGGCGACCCAGGCCGGGGCGGTGACCGCGCTGGCGCAGGCCGCCGGACTCTCCGCCACGCTGCATCACGATCTTGGCGGCAGGCCCCGCGCGCTTGAACTTGCAAGGATGGGAGACCCCGCCCCCAAGAAATAGCTTGGCATCGCGCGCGAACCGCTTTAATCCCGAACCAAGCTCTTGGCGGGCTGACACGCTCCCCGCCAACCGGCCCACCCCGACATTTGCAAACGCGCTCAGGCTCTTTTGTCCGATACGCATTGCAGACCAGGGACCGGACCGCACAATCGGCGGGCGGCAAATCAAGTGTGTCGCGAAGTGCTGACAGGGACGTCGGTCTTCGCTTTCTCCACCGGGGCTTTTCCACGGGGGGGTCTAGGCCAGAGGATGAGGCTGACTTGAACAACAATCGCAACAGCCAGAGCACCACCAACAACAACCGTCGTCGCGGTCGCGGCAACAACAACCGTCCGCAGGGCGGCGGTGGCGGGCGTGGCGAGCAGCTCAACCGGATCGACAGCCGGGCGCGCGGCAATGCCCCGCAGATGCTGGAAAAGTACAAGAAGCTGGCTTCCGACGCGCACCTCAACGGCGATCGCGTCCAGGCCGAATACTACCTTCAGTTTGCCGACCATTACTTCCGGGTGATCGCCGATCAGCGGATCCGCCAGGAAGAACAGCGCACCCCGCGCGAGCGGCAGGACGGAGCCGAACCCTACGCTCGCCAGGACGATGGCGAAGGCGAGGACTACGGTAACGAGGGTGAGTTCCCCGGCTACGACCAGCCTAACGCCTCTCGGCGCGAAGAGCCGCGCGAGGCCAGAAGCGACACACGCAACGAACCGCGCAACGAGCCGCGCGAACCCCGGAACGAAAACCGCGAAGCTCGCGAACCGCGCGAGTTCCGTGAGCAGCCGCGCGAGACGCAGGAACAGGCTCCGCCGCAGCGCCCCCGCCACGAAGCGGCAGTCGCCTCGGGCGAGAACGGCGAGCCGGCCGAGCCGGGCGGCAATCCGTTTACCCGCAACGAAAATCGCGGCAGCCGCGGTCTGCGTCCGCGCCGTGAACCCCGCCCCCCACGCGAGGCTCGCGATGACGCGCAGGATTCGGAGCCCTTGGGCCTCGACCCGTCGCTGTTGCCCCCCGCCATTGCGCCCCCCGCCATTTCCGCGGAGTCGCGTGAAACGAGCCCGGCGCCAAGCAATCTTGGAGATGAGGTCGAAGCCCCCGCCCCGCGCCGTCGCGGCCGCCCACGCCGTGTCGTCGTTGACGAGCCGGTCGAGACGGTGATCGGCTGAGCCTCCAGGGTTCGCAAAGATCTACCCATCGATCCAATCCCGCTCGTGCTGAGCTTGTCGAAGCACCGTCCTTCACTTCGGGCCGATCGCCCGAACGCACGAAGAGAAAAGCAGTGCTTCGACAGGCTCAGCACAAGCGGGTTTTGGTTTAGAAGCGGATGATCGCCGGTTCGACCCGCGCAATGTTGCGCTATCCCAGATCGCTTGCGCTGGTCGCTGGGGCGGCCTCATCGCTCGGCTTCGCGCCGCTGAACGTGTGGCCAGCCGCGCTCGCCGCGCTGGCGGTGCTGTTGTGGCTGATTGTCCAGGCCGCCGACTTGCGCCGTGCCGCGCTGACCGGCTGGCTGTTCGGGCTGGGCCATTTCACATTCGGCAACGGCTGGATCGCCACCGCCTTCACCTATCAGGCCGAAATGCCTGCCTGGCTGGGCTGGATCGCGGTGGTCCTGCTGGCGGTCTATCTGGCGTTCTATCCCGCGCTGGCGGCGGGGGCGACTTTTGCGCTTCTGAGAATTCTCGGCCGGTCCCGCCCAGCCGGCAATGCGCAACTCGTTCCGCTGGTCCTTGCCTTCGCCGGACTGTGGACGATCACCGAATGGCTGCGCTCGTGGGTGTTTACCGGGTTCGTGTGGAACCCGCTGGGCATGATCACGCTCGGCCCGTGGGAGCGGCCGGGGCTGGCGCTGCTAGCGCCGTGGCTGGGGACCTACGCGCTCTCGGCGGTGGTCGTGCTGCTGGCCGGGTGCTGGCTGGCGGCTGCGCGCTGGACATCCATCGGGCCCCGCATCGCCTTGTTCGCGGTGCCGTTCGCCGCGCTGCTGCTTCCCCAACTCTATGTCCCGACCGCGCAGCCCGGAACGATGCCGTTCACGCTGGTCCAGCCCAACATCCCGCAAGACGAACTGACCGACGCGAGCAAATACGAGGGCCAGTTCCAACGCACCGCGATGCTCAGCCTGCCGCGCGTGCCGGGCCAGCGACGGCTGGTGCTGTGGCCCGAATCGGGGGTGCCGGACTATCTGCGGCCTGGCTATCCCGCGCCGTTTTACAAAGACACGACCTTCATGGGCGACCCCAAGCTGGCACGCCAGCGGATCGGGCGGGTGATCGGTCCTGACAGCCTGCTGCTGACGGGCGCGGTCGATCTGGTGATGCGCGAGGGTCGCGTGATCGGTGCCGACAACGCGGTCACTGCGCTTGACGGCGCAGGGCAAATCCGGGGCGGCTATATCAAGGCGCATCTGGTGCCTTATGGTGAATACCTGCCGATGCGCTGGCTGCTCGAGCCGCTGGGCGCGACCCGGCTGGTCGCGGGCAGTCTGGATTTCCGCTCTGGCCCGGGTCCGCGCACGTTGAACCTTGCGCCGTGGGGACGGATCGGGGTGCAGGTCTGCTACGAGATCATCTTCTCGGGTCAGGTGGTGGATCGCAACGATCGGCCCGAGTTCCTGTTTAACCCTTCCAATGACGGGTGGTTCGGCGTGTTCGGCCCGCCGCAGCACTTCGCCCAGGCGCGGATGCGCGGGATCGAGGAAGGGTTGCCGGTGCTGCGGGCGACCACCACCGGGATCAGCGGCGTGATCGATGCGCGCGGCGTGGTCCGCCAGGTTCTGCCGCAGCACAAGCCGGCCCGGCTCGACGGAATCGTCCCGCGCCCCCTGCCGCCGACCCTGTTCGCGCGGCTGGGCAACCTGCTGGGACTTTGCTGGGCGACACTATTGCTTGTTGCCGCGCTGGTTGCCTTGCGTCGTCGCCCCGGCTAAGCCGCACATCACATAAAGCTTTCTTTATATCATTTTCACGCGAGATTCCCATGCGCAGCGAATTCCTGTTCACGTCCGAGAGCGTTTCCGAAGGCCACCCCGACAAGGTCTCCGACCAGATTTCCGACGCCATCGTCGATCTGTTCCTGTCGAAGGATCCGGAGGCGCGGGTTGCGTGCGAGACTATGACGACCACCCAGAAGGTGATCCTGGCAGGCGAGATCCGCGGCCGCGGGATCATGGACGAAGCGGGCAACTGGGCTCCCGGAGTCGAGCAGGAGATCGAGGACACGGTCCGCAAGGTCGTCCGCGAGATCGGGTACGAGCAGGACGGGTTCCACTGGAAGTCGCTCGACTTTGCCAACAACCTGCACGGCCAGTCGGCGCATATAGCGCAGGGCGTCGATGCCAGCGGCAACAAGGACGAAGGCGCCGGCGACCAGGGAATCATGTTCGGCTACGCCTCGGACGAGACCCCAGACCTTATGCCGGCGACGCTCGACTACAGCCACAAGATCCTCGAGCGCATGGCCCGCGATAGAAAGGACGGCACCGCGCCGTTCCTCGAGCCCGATGCCAAGAGCCAGGTTACGCTGCGCTACCACAACGAGCGCCCGGTCGAGGCGACCGCGATCGTCGTTTCAACCCAGCACGCGCCGGGCTATTATTTCCATAACGGCGAAGGCGACGAGGCCAGGTACGGCGAGCTGCGCGACTATGTGAAGGGTGTGATCGCCGACCTCCTGCCGGCCGATTTGCTGACTGCCAACACGGTCTATCACATCAACCCGACCGGACGGTTCGAGATCGGCGGTCCCGATGGCGACGCCGGGCTGACCGGGCGCAAGATCATCGTGGATACCTATGGTGGCGCGAGCCCGCACGGCGGCGGCGCGTTCAGCGGCAAGGACCCGACCAAGGTCGATCGCTCGGCGGCCTACATCACCCGCTACCTCGCCAAGAACGTGGTCGCCGCGGGGCTCGCGCGGCGCTGCACGATCCAGATCGCCTACGCCATCGGCGTGGCCGAACCGCTGTCGCTCTACGTCGACCTCCACGGCACCGGCACGGTGGCCGAGGACCGGCTCGAGCAGGTGTTGGGCGAACTGGTCCGCCTGACGCCGCGCGGCATCCGCACCCACCTCGGGCTCAACAAGCCGATCTACGGCGTGACCGCGGCTTACGGCCACTTCGGCCGCAAGGCCGAGGGCGACACCTTCCCGTGGGAAAAGACCGACCTGGTCGACGCGTTGAAGGAAGCGCTGGGCTGAGAATGCACCCGTGCTTCGGCGCGCGTTATTTTATTTTCCTACTCGCACCCGCTTCGCCATGAGCCTGTTTTTTGGCGAAAGGCGACGCGGATCATGCGCTCTCTCACCCCCCGGATCGTCGGCGAAATCCTGAGCCACGAAGGGCTGGTCCGCGAGGCCTATCGCGACAGCCAGGGCGTGTGGACCTGGAGCGTGGGGATCACCGACGCGAGCGGGCACCGTGTCGGGCGCTATCGCGACAATCCCCAGCCGCTCGAGCGTTGCCTCGAGGTGTTCCTGTGGCTGCTCGCCGCGCGCTATCTCCCCGCCGTGCTGAAAGCTTTCGGCAATCACGAACCCGCCGAGCACGAACTCGCCGCCGCCCTGTCATTCCACTACAACACCGGCGGGATCGCGCGCGCCGAATGGCTGCGGCGCTTACTGGCGGGAGAACACGAGGCCGCGCGCCGCGCCTTCCTGGCCTGGTCGCGCCCCCCCGAAATCGCCCCCCGCCGCCGACGCGAACGCGACCTGCTGTTCGATGCCAGGTGGAGCGGCGACGGGCGCTGCATCATCTATGAAGTCGCCAAGCCCTCGTACCAGCCGATCAGAGGGCGGCGGATCGAGGTGACGGCGACGCTCACACGGCTGATGGGGGAATTGGCGCCGGAGATTGCAGCCCGCGCAGAGCAACCCGCTCCCCCCGAATCGCCGAACCGCAACTGGTTCGATCGCCTGTTCGGCTGAGCCGCTACAACCCCAGGTTGAGCCGCCGCGACACGGTGTAGTCTACCACCGCCACCAGGAACCAGCTGAGCGTCCAGCGGATACGGTTGAAAAACGTGCGGCGGCTGCGGTGGATCGGCCGGGTCACTTCGAGGCTTGCGGGCAGGTGTTGCGAAACGAATTCACGCATCCGGTCGGCCAGCACGCGGTCTTCGATCCGCAGCATCAGTTCCAGGTTGATATAGAGGCTTCGCATGTCGAAATTGGCGCTGCCGAGATAGACCGCGTCGTCAAGCACGATCAGCTTGGTGTGCAGCTTGCACGGGCTGAACTCCCAGATTCGCGCGCCGCGTTTGAGCAACTTGCCATAGAGGAGCCGCGACGCGCCGATGGTGGCGCCGTTGTCCGATTTGGCAGCGAGCACCAGCCGCGTCTCACCCTTTCGCGCCATTCGCCCGATCCATCCCAGCAGGCGCAGCGCAGGCGAGAAATAGGCCATCACCATGTCCAGCCGCGCACCGCGGCGCAGATCGTCGCTGACCGCGCGCGCCCACGGGCTCAGGCCGCGCGTGGGCCCGCCCATCAGCCATTGGACCGGACCGGTTCCTGGGTCCCATTCGCGCACCAGCCGTCGCATGGCGCGCCATTGTGCCTTGGGGTCGGCGGTCCAGCGGTGCAGCTGTTCGAACCACTGCGCGAGCGAGGTAACCGCCGGGCCGGTCAGGACGATGCCAAGGTCGTTCCAGCCGTTCGCAGCGGGCGGCGCGAAATAGTCCTGCTCGATGTTGAACCCGCCGATCATGGCCGTGCCTGCCCCGGAGCCGGCGTCGGCGATCACCATCTTCTGGTGATTGCGGATCATGTAGCGCACCGAGGCGCGCGCGCTGAACTTGCAGAAATCGGCCCCGGCGGCGCCCAGCGGATCGAAGAACGCGTTTGCCGTGGAGTTGGAGCCGAACCCGTCGATCATCAGCCGCACCGCCACGCCGCGCTTGGCCGCCGCGATCAACGCATCGCGCACCGCCGCGCCGCAGGCGTCCTCGGCAAAAATGTAGAAGCACAAGTCGAGGCTGGTACGCGCGCCCTCGATCAGCGCCAGCAAAACGGCAAGGCGGTCCTGCCCGGCGGGATAGAAGGTCAGCTCATGACCCTGCGCGGCCACTGAGAATGGGGCGGGATCGCGATAGGGTACAAGCCCCCCGCCGGTTGTGTCGATTGCGCCCACGGCGCTTCCTAGGGGCTTTTGCCCTGCCGGGGAAGGCGGCACCGGCTCGCAAGGGAAAGCCGAATGGTCTTTCGGCATCCGCGAGGGACACGCGATTTCCTTGACTTTGCCGGGGCCTCGCCCTAGCGGACGCGCTTTCCAGCAGCATCTGCTTTAAGAATCGGAGTGCCCGATGGCGCGCGTTACGGTCGAAGATTGCGTCGATAAGGTTCCCAACCGCTTCAACCTCGTCCTGCTCGCCGCCCAGCGCGCGCGCGAGATTTCAGGTGGAGCCGAGCTTACGATCGACCGGGACCGCGACAAGAACCCGGTGGTCGCGCTGCGCGAGATCGCCGATTCGACCGTGCGCCCCAAGGACCTTCACGAAAGCGTGATCCAGTCGCTACAGCGCGTTCTGCCCGAGGACGAGGACGAAGCCGACGCGATCGGCTCGCTGTCGCAATCGGCCGAAGCGCTCCGCATCACCGCCGCTGCGCCGGTGCGGAACACCTCGCTGGGCGGCGACTACGAAGGCTAGGCCTCACCCGCCGCTGAGGGACACTCGCGGCGGCTGTGGATGACGTTGAGGACCTCGACCGCGTCTATCCCGACCTGGCAAATCAGAGCGTAGTCGTGATGCGTCCGCATCGCGCATGCTATGAACCCCGACGGAAGAGCCGTTCACCGCTCGGCTCATAGGCTTTGGCGGCAGAACGAAATTACCCGCAGGGGGCAATTATCCGCAGGGGTAGGTCTTCACCATCAGGTCGGCGATCGCCGTTTTCATCGTCGTGCGGGTGCGTGCCGCCGCAGGATAGGCGCGCAAATGTTCGATCACCTGGGTCGAGTTGATCTTGCTCTTGGCCGGGGGGCAGGAGTGCGGAGGCTTTCCCGCTGACTTGTCCGCCTTGAGCCGCGCACGATAGGCCAGGCCAGCCGCCTGGCCTTCGGCCTTGAGCACCTTGATGTCACCCGAGAGCAGCGCCATCGGCCCCTTGGCGCGCAAGGCATCGGCCTTGGCGAGAAAGGCGGCCGCGCTCATGTCGCCCGGCTCGGCCACCACGGGAGATGCGGCCAGCAGCACTGCCAGCGCTGCCGCCGCTCCTCGCCGCATTCTCATGCGCCCTAGGCTCATGCCCCCTGCGGAGCCGTATCGCCCGAACCGCCGAAGCGCCGCCCGGCCTTGGGGATTGCCGAACCCTGGGTCGCCACCGGACGTGCCGGGCCGGTGGGTGCCTGCGGACGGTCGATGCTGCCCTTGTCGAGCAGCGCCTTGATCTCGTCACCCGTCAGCGTCTCATATTCGAGCAGCGCCTGGGCGAGCAGGTGGAGCTGGTCCTCGCGGGTCTTGAGCACATCGGTCGCGCGAGCATGGGCTCCATCGACCAGCGCGCGGATTTCCTTGTCGATCAGCTTGCTGGTCTCATCCGACATCATCAGCCGCTGGTTGGCACCGTAGCCGAGGTACCCCTCGCCCTGCTCCTCGTACTGGAGCGGACCGAGCGCATCGGACATGCCCCACTTGGTGACCATGTTGCGAGCAAGGCCGGTGGCGTACTGGATATCGCTCGACGCGCCCGACGAGACCTTGCTGTGGCCGAAGATCAGTTCCTCGGCGACCCGCCCGCCCATCGAGACCGACAGGTTGGCGTGCATCTTGTCGCGGTGATACGAATAGCTGTCACGCTCGGGCAACCGCATGACCATGCCCAGCGCGCGGCCGCGCGGGATGATCGTGGCCTTGTGGATCGGATCCGAAGCTTCCTCGTGGACCGAGACAAGCGCGTGGCCGGCCTCGTGATAGGCGGTCATCTTCTTCTCTTCATCGGTCATCACCATCGAGCGGCGCTCCGCCCCCATCATGACCTTGTCCTTGGCGTCCTCGAACTCCTGCATCGCGACCAGCCGCTTGGCGCGGCGCGCGGCGAGCAGCGCGGCTTCGTTGACCAGGTTGGCAAGGTCCGCGCCGGTGAAGCCGGGCGTGCCGCGCGCGATGGTGCGCGCGTTGACGTCGGGCGCCAGCGGAACCTTCTTCATGTGGACCGAAAGGATCTTCTCGCGTCCCTCGATATCGGGGATCGGCACGACCACCTGCCGGTCGAACCGGCCCGGGCGCAGCAGCGCAGGGTCCAGCACATCGGGGCGGTTGGTCGCCGCGATGATGATGATGCCCTCGTTCGCCTCGAAACCGTCCATCTCGACCAGCAGCTGGTTGAGGGTCTGCTCGCGCTCATCGTTGGAATTGCCCAGGCCGTGGCCGCGATGGCGACCGACCGCGTCGATCTCGTCGATGAAGACGATGCACGGCGCGTTCTTCTTGGCCTGTTCGAACATATCGCGCACGCGGCTGGCACCGACGCCCACGAACATCTCGACGAAGTCCGAGCCCGAGATGGTGAAGAACGGCACGCCCGCCTCGCCCGCGATGGCGCGGGCCAGCAGGGTCTTGCCGGTGCCGGGCGAGCCGACCAGCAGCGCACCCTTGGGGATCTGGCCGCCCAGCTTGGAGAAGCGCTGCGGATCGCGCAGGAACTCGACGATTTCCTCAAGCTCCTCGCGCGCCTCGTCGATGCCCGCAACATCGTTGAAGGTCACCCGGCCCTGCTTTTCGGTAAGTAGCTTGGCCTTGGACTTGCCGAAGCCCATCGCGCCCGATCCGCCACCCTTCTGCATCTGGCGCATCGCCAGGAACGCGACGCCCAGGATCAGCAGGAACGGCAGCGACTGGATCAGGATATAGAACAGCACGTTGGGCTGTTCTTGCGCCGCGCCCGCATACTTGACACCGTTGTCGTCGAGCAGCCTGGTCAGCCCCGCAGCGTCTCCGACCGGCTCGGTGGTGAAGGTCTCGTTGTTTTTCATCGTGCCGGTGATCTTGTCGGGCGCGATCTGGACTTCGCGAACCGAGCCCTCGACGACCTTGGCCTTGAAGTCCGAATACCCCAGTTGTCCGCCCGCAGCTTCGCCGCGCGGCCCGAACATCGAGACCACGAGCAGCAGCGCGAGGAAAATACCGCCCCACACCATGAGGCTCTTGAGCCAGGGATTGCCGCCGGTAGGCTGGTCGTCGTTCATCGTGGGTCCGTTCGGTTCGATGCTGTAGGGCTAATGTAGGGGCGCGGCGGTGAATGACAATATAACGAAGCTTCAGGATCTGGATCGGGGCGGCGGGGTGCGGGTGAAGCGCCACAACCCGGCTTCGCGCGCATCGCCGCGCCAGCCGCCCAGCGTGGCAATCCCGCCCGCTTCGAGGGAGGCGAGCAGGCGCGTCAGCTCGTCGCCGCGCGGTGGTTGCGCGCCATCGCCGGTTCCAGCCACAATACGGGCGAGGACGCCAAGGCGGATCGCCCGGGGAGCGAGCGGGCGGTAGGTCATGGCCTGGGCATCGGGGGTCACCCGTTCCGCGAATTCGCGCGTAATGGCCCAGTCGAGCGCATCGGCCGCATCGCGCAAATGCCCGGCACTGGCCGCCACACGCGCGGGGTCGAGCAGCTCACCCGTCGCCAGCGCGGCGCGCAAGCGGGCGCGGTCGAAGCGTGGGTCACGGTTGGAGGGGTCGTCGACGGAGGTCCAGCCGGCTGCAGCGACCACGGCCTCCAGCTCTGCCTTGCGCCAGCCGAGCAGCGGGCGCAGCAGCGCGATGGCCGGGTTGCCAGGCACGGGCGATTTCGGACGCATCGCGGCAAGACCGCCCAGCCCCGCGCCGCGATTGAGCCGCAGCAGCAGCGTTTCGGCCTGATCGTCGGCGTGATGCGCGGTGACGATGGCGGTCAGGCCTGGCTCGCGCGCCCAGTGGCCCAAAGCGGCATAGCGGGCGGTGCGTGCGGCGGCGGAGAGGTTGCCGGCGCGCGGCACTTCGACGGCCAGGGTCCGGTGCGCGATACCCAGCCCCTCGCACAGCCCGGCGACCATCGCAGCCTCCGCCGCGCTCCCCGCGCGCAATCCGTGATCGACCGTCGCGACGGCGAACTTTCCGGGGAGCGCGGCATGGGCCAGTGCCAGCAGAGCCAGGCTATCGGGCCCACCAGAGACCGCAAGGCCCACCCGAGTGTTCTCGGGCCAGACTGTCGTCCAGTCGGCAAGGAACCGCGCCACGTCCCCCCTCCCGCATGCGGAAGGGGTCGGGGGTGGGGCCGTTAAAGCGCCCCCGTCGATGAAGGAAGGAAGGCCTACCCCTGGCCCCTCCCGCATGCGGGAGGGGGACTGGCTCAGCTTTGGCTCCCGCCCGTCAATTGCACTTCACCCCCGCCTTGGCGCTGGCATACTGCGTGGCCAACCGACCGGCGGCGTCCTTTGGATAGACCTCGGCGAATTCGGCAAGCGCGACGCAGGCGCGCTGGGTTTCCTTGAGCCGGGCCATGGCCACCGCCAGATACAGCAGGCTGTCGGGCGCGCGGTCACCCGCCTTGTCGGCCTGGTAGTTCTGGAGGAACACCTGCGCCGCGGTCCCCGGTTTGCCATCGTCGAGCCAGGCGCGGCCGAGCAGGTTGCGCGCATGGCTGATCCGCTTGTGCCTGGGATGCTTCTCGGTCGTCGCCTTGAGCTGCTGGACCGCCTCGGGGAAGAACTTGGCCTCCCACAGGCGGAAGCCATAAAGGTATTCATCCTCGCCCTTGTCAGTCGAAACCGGCTTTTCGATCGCGCCGACGGCAGCGAGGCGCGCGGCGCTGGGTTTGGCCGCAGCCGGGGTAGAGGCGGCGGCCATTGCGGCGGTGTTGGCCCCGACCGACCCGCTGATCGAGCTCCTGGGCGGCGGAGCCGGAGCGGTCACCGCCACCGGGCTGGTGCTGGCAGGGGCCTCCGCTCCCGCCTCAAGCACAGCGAGCCGCGCTTCGAGCTTGCCCATCCGGTTGGCGGTTTCCTCGGCCTGGGCGGTGGCGCGCGCGAGCGCGGCCTCGACCGCATCGATCCGCGCGATCAGTTCGGTGCCCGCCGCGCCCGATGGAGCCAGCGGGGTGGCCGATCTGGTCGTGCCGGGCGGGGCGATTTCGGGTTCGAAGAACTTGCCCGCGCCATCGGGGAAGACCTTGCGCTGGAGCGCGCGGACCTCGGCCTCGACCTTTTTCAGGCGCAGATCGGTGGCCGCACCCGGAGCCGACGCCTGTGCGCCAGAACCCTGTGTGCCAGTCCCCTGTGCGCCAGTCCCGCCCGCATTCTGGGCCGCGAGCGGCGCGGTCAGGCTTGCCGCAGCAAGTGCCATTGCCACGGCAATGGTCGGCAAGGGGCGAATTCGCGCCTCGATCATGATGGCAATGTCTCCCATAAGCACGACCCGCTTCACCAACATGTCATGCGTCCCACCAGACTGACTTTAACCATAGCCGAGGCTGCTGTCACGCAAGGGTGCTGGCGGGTGCGGCTAAAGTGTCAGCCCGGGTCGCGGGCGCTCCCGTCCGATGGAGCAGCTTCGAGCGTATCGGGCACCGGCGAGGGCACGACCGGCACGATCGGGGCGATTTGGGCGGGCACGGGTGCCACGCGCCGCGCGACCGGCGCGGCGCCGGTTGCCGGGGCCACAGCGGCCGCGACGGGCGCGGCCGCGGGCACGGCACTTTCCGCGGTCGGGCTGATCTGCGCTTGCGGCGAAAGCTCGGGCACCATGGCTTCGGCTTCCAGGCCAGCCTGTTCGCTCACCGCGGGCAAATCGACCGCCGGAACGTAATAGCTGCGCCAAAACAGCGTGCCTGCGACAATCAGCAACGCACCCAGCGCGAGGCTGAGCCAGACGATCCGGCCCGATGGCACCTTGGACGGATCGTCGACATGCAGCTGGTTGACCGGGCGCGGCGGCGGGTTCTCGCTCTCGCTCAGTTCGCGGCGCACTTCTGCGGCGATCCGCGCCGCGTCCAGTCCGACCGCCCCGGCATAGGAGCGTGCGAAACCGACCGCATAGATCCGCGCCGGTAGCGCAGCGAAATCGCTGTCCTCCAGCGCCTCGAGATGGCGTTCGTTGATCTTGGTACGGTGTGACAGTTCGGCGCGTCCAATGCCGAGCCGTTCGCGCGCAGCTCGCAACCGGTCACCGACCCGCACAAGAACATCGTCGTCTGGTTCTTTGACCGGTTCCCCGGCCAAGTGGATCTGACCCCGATCCACAGGCAATACGTCAGCTTCCGCCACGACCCGAATCCCGCCCCGCTTTTTTATTGACAACCCCTGTCGTGGACAGGCGCAGTTCAGCGTGGCGAGTCAACGGATTTGTGCCGGTCGGCCGGTGTCGGGGGATGAACCGTGCAGGAATCGGGCCGCGCGCGGGCGGCGTCCTACTCCACGTCGATCCCGCGCTCGATCGCCCATTGGGTCAAGGTGGCACGCATGTCCGGTGGAGGATCGGCCAGCCAGCCAGCCATCGCGGCGCGGATTTCGCGCCCGTCGATGCTGCGGATCATTTCCTTGACCGGGCCGATCGCGGCGGGGGTGATCGAGAGGCGCGTGATCCCCAGCCCCAGCAGCGCGAGCGCCTCCAGCCGCCGCCCGCCCATCTCGCCGCACACCGTGATATCGACCGGTTGCCCGCCGGTCCCGACCCCGGTGGATTTCACGATCCGGGCAAGGAAGCGCAGGATCGCGGGGCTCAGCCAGTCGTAGCGTTCGGCCAGTTTGGGGTTGGAGCGGTCGGCAGCGAACAGGAACTGGGTGAGGTCGTTGGTCCCGATCGACAGGAACGACAGCTTGGGCGCCAGCACGTCGAGCATTTCTGCCAGGGCCGGAACCTCGAGCATCGCGCCGAAGCGGATCGCCTCGGGCAGCGGCTTCTTCTGCTTGCGCAGGAATGCGATCTGCCCGGCGAACACCGCCTTGGCCGCATCGAATTCCCACACTTCGGCGACCATCGGGAACATTACGTTGAGCGTGCGCCCCCCGGCAGCCTCGATCAGCGCGCGCGCCTGGACCTTCAGCAGCCCCTCGCGTTCGAGCGCGACGCGTAGCGCGCGCCAGCCCATTGCCGGGTTCTCCTCGTGCTCGCCGTCGTTGTGGCGCAGATAGGGCAGCACCTTGTCGCCGCCGATGTCGACCGTGCGGAACACCACCGGCTTGTCGCCTGCCGCATCGAGCACGTCGCGGTAAAGCCGGGTCTGGCGCTCGCGCGCGGGCAGCGTGGCCGAGACCAGGAACTGGAACTCGGTGCGGAACAGCCCGATCCCATCGGCCCCGGTCATCGCCAGCGACGCCAGATCGTCGCGCAGCCCGGCATTCATCATCAGGCTGATGCGGGTCCCATCACGGGTGACCGGCTCGGCATCGCGCATCGCGGCATATTGCGCCTGTCGCTCGCGGGTCTTGACGAAGCGGGTCTCGAACGCCTCGATCAGGCCCTGGTTGGGGCGCAGCGTGACGGCGCCCTGATCGGCGTCGAGCAGCAGCGGATCGCCCTCGCGGATCATGCCGCGCAGGCCCCGCACCCGCCCCAGCACCGGCACCCCCATGGCGCGCGCCACGATCACGACGTGAGCCGTCAGCGAGCCTTCCTCGAGGATCACGCCCTTGAGCTTGCGCTTGTCGTATTCGAGCAGTTCGGCCGGCCCCAGATTGCGCGCGATCAGGATCGCATCGCCGCGCAGGCCCGCGCTTGCCGCCGTGCCCATCTGGCCCGAGACGGTCCGCAGCAGGCGGTTGGCCAGATCCTCCAGATCGTGCATCCGGTCGGCCAGCAGGGGATCGTCGATCTGCCGCATCCGCATCCGGGTGCGTTGCTGGACCCGCTCGATCGCCGCCTCGGCGGTCAGGCCCGAATCGATCGCTTCGTTGATCCGCCGCCGCCAGCCTTCATCGAAGGCGAACATGCGATAGGTCTCAAGCACTTCCTCGTGCTCGCCGCCGGCCCCGAATTCGGCCTGGCTCGACATCCGGTCGATCTGCTCACGCATCTTGTCGAAGGCGCGATAGACCCGCTGGCGCTCGGCCTCCGTATCTTCGGCAACGACATGTTCGATGGTGATGCGCGGCTGGTGGAACACCGCAGCACCGCTTGCCAGCCCTTTGACGAGGGTCAGGCCCATGAGCCGTTCGGGCCCGTTCGCGGCGTTCGAGGTCGCCAGCGCCTGTTCCTCGTCGATCAGATCGGCATTGGCGATCAGCTCGGACAGGACCATCGCAACGGTCTGGAGCGCCTCGATCTCGACCTCTTCATAGCGGCGCGGATCGATGTGCTGGACCGCCAGCACGCCGACCGAGCGCTGGCGCCGCACGATCGGCACCCCGGCAAAGCTGTGAAAGCGCTCCTCGCCGGTTTCGGGGCGATACTGGAAATCGGGATGCGCGGTCGCTTCGGCCAGATTGAGCGTCTCGATGTTCTGCGCGATCGTCCCGACCAGCCCTTCGCCGATCGACATCCGGGTGACATGGACCGCGCTTTCGGCCAGCCCGCGCGTGGCGAACAGTTCGAGCATTCCCTCGCGCAGCAGATAGACCGAGCAGACCTCGCTATCGAGCGCCTCGCCGATGATGTCGACCACCCGGTTGAGCTTGAGCTGCGCGCGTTCGCGCGACGCCATCACCTCGTGCAGCCGGGTGAGGATCGAACGTGCGGCGGTCGCGGCTGAGGTCATGGCCTTTCGCCTAGCTCAAGCGGCGATCTTTAGCCACTCCGGAACAGGCCGCACGGCGCGCGAAAGGATGCGCCGCGCGGCGGGTTCGCAGGCCGCTTGTCAGCGGCGCGTGATTCAGTGATGCGTGATTTCGTCCTTGAGACGCAGCTTGGCCTTCTTGAGTTTCTGGATCAGGGCATCGTTGCGCGCTGGTCGGTTCATTTCGGCATGGATCTGGCGTTCCAGAACCGCGTGCTTCTCGATCAGCGCGCTCATGTGCGATGCTTCCATAGCTGTTAGCCTCCTTCGTCGGCCCGCCGACGAAGCTTCGGCGGCGAGCGGTGGGCCCCATCCATGCGCGCCGATTCCGCCGCGCAATTGTCATGCAATCATATTGAGCGTAACTTGCAAGCGTTAACACGAGCGTAGCGCGACGGGCTCCCGCAGGGTCGGGACGAGCCGTTGCTGCGCGGTCAACAGAGGGCGCGACGGTTGAGTGAAGAGGAAATGCGTAAGCGCCTGGAAATGCTGCGGATAGAGCATCGCGATCTTGACGCGGCAATCGATGCCCTGAGCGGCGCCGGGAGCCGCGACCAGTTGCAGGTGGCGCGGCTGAAAAAGCGCAAGCTCAAGCTGAAGGACCAGATGTCGATGCTCGAGGACTATCTGATCCCCGACATCATCGCGTAGTTTTCCGCCCTGCGGCGGTGCGGCTCCGGCCCGCTCCCCCGCCCGGCCACCCAACGTATGCCTTTCGCAAGGTGACCGGACGGGGAGCGGGCCGATGCCGCAGCTGAGAGGCAAGCCGCCCACCGGCTAACCCCGGCTAAATGTACCGGGCCGGGACACGGCGAAATTGGAGTGCGGATAACCTCGCGCCGCTGTGGCTGTCGTCCCCCGGCGGGCGTAGAGCGGATCTTCACATGGCCGTGCCCGCAGACATCAACCCGCGTATCGTCGATTCGCTCTATTGCGATGCGTTGGCGCTTGCCGACGATCTGCGCGCGCGGTTTGCCTTTCCGCAAAGTGCCGAATTCATCTGGGCCGGTCTGGACGAAGCCGACGACGAAGCGCGGATCGCGCTGAGCTGCGAGGGGCTGCGCGCCACCACCCGGACGATGCATTGCCTGGCCTGG
Source organism: Sphingomonadales bacterium (assembly GCA_038256425.1). GTDB lineage: Bacteria > Pseudomonadota > Alphaproteobacteria > Sphingomonadales > Sphingomonadaceae > Novosphingobium. Next base: position 17,524 of record JBBSKI010000001.1, on the reverse strand, counting down.
CTGCTCAATCACCGGGCGTTCTTCGCGGGCGAAATCAGCGAGTTCCAGTTGCGCCGCCACGGCCGCCTGCCCGCCGCGCTGCCCGACAGCGATACTGCCGCACTGCCTCCCGAAGCGGCGCGCCTGGTCGACGAAAGCGAGCGGCTCTACGCCCGGATCGTCCGCCTCGAACGCGCCTGGCGCGCGCCCGACGGCGGCCCCCCCCGGCTCGAGGCAGTCGAACGCCTGCGCCAGCGGCTGGCGGCGGCGCACTAGACCCAGTCGATGGTGGCGCGTCCGTTTGCTTCGAGGAACGCGTTGGCCTGGCTGAAATGTCGGCAACCCAGAAACCCGGCATGAGCCGACAGCGGGCTGGGGTGTGCGGCGGTGAGCACCAGGTGATGCGTTTCGGGGCCGAGCCCGGCGACTTGCGAAACCTTGCGGCGGGCGTGGGCGCCCCACAGCAGGAACACGCAGGGCTGTTCGCGCGCTGCGACAGCGGCGATGACGGCGTCGGTCAGCGGCTCCCACCCGGCCCTGGCGTGGGAACCCGCCTGCCCGGCCTCCACCGACAGCGCGGTGTTGAGGAGCAGCACGCCCTGCCGTGCCCAGCTTTCCAGATTGCCATGCGGCGCGCGCGGCAAACCGAGATCGGCAGCCAGTTCCTTGTAAATGTTGGCGAGGCTGGGCGGCACCCGCACGCCCGGCGGCACCGAAAATGCCAGCCCGTGCGCCTGACCGGGGCCGTGGTACGGATCCTGCCCGAGGATCACGACCTTGACCCGCTCCAACGGTGTGAGTTCGAGCGCGGCCAGCCGTCGCCCGCGCGGCGGATAGATCGTCTTGCCCGCCGCCTCCTCGACGCGCAGGAACTCGCCCAGCCGTTGCAGCGGCGGGCTTGCCAGCACCGGCGCAAGCGCCGCGCGCCATGATTCGGGGAGGGGTTCGGAAAGGGGTTCGGTGAGCATCCGCTCCCCCTAACGCGCGCTTTGCCCGGCCGAAAGCGCAGGGCTTCCTTCCCCCCGCCAATCGGCCTAGAGCCGCCCGCATGACCGTCCATTTCCACGAAGAAGATCTCCCCCCAGGCGTCCTTGGCCCCGGCCCGCTGGCGGTCGATACCGAGACACTAGGGCTGGTCACCACGCGCGATCGACTGTGCCTGCTCCAGATCGCCGACGGGCGCGGCGACGAGCATCTGGTGCGGTTCGCGGCGGACAGCACTTATGCCGCTCCCAACCTGCGCGCTGCTCTGGCCGATCCCGAGCGGATCAAGCTTTACCATTTTGCCCGGTTCGATCTGGCCGCGATCCACCATTATCTGGGGGTGATGGCCGCGCCGGTGTTCTGCACCAAGATCGCCAGCAAGCTGGTCCGCACCTACACCGATCGCCACGGCCTGAAGGATCTGGTCCGCGAGTTGCTGGCGAAGGAAATTTCCAAGCAGCAGCAGTCGAGCGACTGGGGGGCCGACCAGCTGAGCGAGGCGCAGCGCGAATATGCCGCGTCCGACGTGCGCTATCTCCACGCGATGCATGCCATCCTGGTCGAGCGGCTGGCGCGCGAGGGACGCACCGATTACGCAGCGGCCTGTTTCGACTTCCTCCCCACCCGGGCGCTGCTCGATGTCGCCGGCTGGGCCGATCGCGACATCTTCAGCCACGAGTAATGACGCCGCGCGCAACGGCCCTGCAATGACCCAGCAGGCCGACCAGATCCGCACCCGCCGCCGCCGGTTTGCCGCGCCGGGCGGCTTTCACGACAAGCTGGTGCGAACGCTGGCGGTCGCGTTGCCGGCCGGAGTCGGGGTGCTGGTCGCGGTCATGCTGCTCGCGCCGCTTTCGCCGCGCGGCGAGATCAGCTTCCTGCTCGATCGCAACAAGGTGGAAGTCGTCAACGACCGGGTCCGGGTGGAAAGCGCGATGTATCGCGGCCAGGACGACACCGGGCGACCCTTCTCGATCACCGCAGGCAATGCGGTGCAGCATGCCAAGGCCAACCCGGTGGTGACGATGAGCGATCTGGTCGCGCGGGTGCTGCTGGCGCAAGGCCCCGCCGTGCTGACCGCCGGGATCGGCAATTACCGGATGGATTCCGAACAGGTGCGGGTGTTCGGCCCGGTGGTCTTCACCGCCGCCGACGGGTACCGGATGACCGCCGAAGATGTCGACATCGACATTCCGGCCAAGACCATGACCAGCCGCGGCCGGGTCGACGGGCGGATCCCGGCAGGCACGTTCAGCGCGGACCGGATCGTCACCGATCTCGACGCGCGCACCGTCACGCTCGATGGCAACGCCCGGCTGCGGATGACGCCGGGCAAGATGGAGATGCCGGATTGAGCCGGCCCCAAAACACTCGGGCGGCCTTTCCCAAGCGGGTGCAACGCGATACGGACCTGACCATGACCAAAGCTTCGCTCAGATCGCTGGGGATTCGCGGCCTTGCCGCCGGGTTGCTGCTCGGCGCGACGCTCTCCGCCAGTTCGGCGCAGGTCGCCGGGTTCAATTCCAACGCCCCGGTCGATTATGCGGCCGACCGGATCGAATTGCAGGACCGCCAGAACCGCGTGGTCCTGTCGGGCAGTGTCGCAATCCGCCAAGGCGACCTGCGCCTGAACGCGGGCCGCACCACGGTGGCCTATACCGACACCGGCAGCCTCGCGATCCAGCGGATCGACGCGAGCGGCGGGGTGACAGTCGCGCGTGGTGGCGAGACCGCCTCGGGCAATGTCGCGATCTACGATTTCAACCGCCGGATCATCACCATGGTCGGCAACGTCAAGCTGCGCCGGGGAACCGACACGCTCAACGGCGGACGCCTGACCATCGATCTCGATACCGGCGTATCGAGCGTGGACGGCAGCGCCGGCGGCGGGAGCGGCGGTGGCCGCGTTTCGGGCAGTTTTGCGGTTCCACAGCGCAATTGAGCCGGTTTCGGGATAAGGGTCACTCTTCTCAATCTGATTTGATGGGTAGGGTTGACGGGCCAGACTTGTCCCCGTCTCGAAAACGCAATGTTGTGGTCGCGCGCGGTCGTGGCTAGCCCGGCCCCCGACAATGATAACCCCCCAAACCCGCCCCCTCCGCGTCCTCATCCTGGGCCTCAATTACGCGCCCGAACCGATCGGCATCGCGGCTTACACCACGGGCCTGGCAGAGCATCTTGCGCGGGCCGGGCACCGGGTTTCGGTGATCGCGGGGCGGCCCTATTATCCGCAGTGGCGGGTCTATCCGGGGTTCGAAGCGCTCGCCTGGAAGCGGTCGGTCGAGCATGGGGTCGTCCTCACCCGTTGCCCGCATTACGTGCCCGCCGTGCCCACGGGCGCGCGCCGCATTCTTCACCACATGAGCTTTGCGGCCGCCGCACTGCCGGTGATCATCGCCCCGCGCGCCGCTGTGGCTGCATGTCCAGGACTTCGAGGTCGACGCCGCTTTTGCGACCGGCCTGATTGGTGGCCGGTTCATCAGGGGCGGGCTGATCGAACGCGCCTTGCGCTGGCTTGAGGGCGCGTTGTTCAAGAGCGCTGCGACGGTTTCGACGATCAGCCCCGCCATGGTCGAACGGTTGCGCGCCAAGGGCCTTTCACCCGAACGCACCTTTGAATTGCGGAACTGGGCGAGCATCGCAGGCGATGCTTCGGGCGATACCTACCGCCGCGAATGGAACCTTGCCGGGCGCACCGTGGCGCTTTATTCGGGCAGCATCGGGCGCAAGCAGGGTGCGGGGCTGATCCTGGAAGCGGCACGGCGGCTCAACAACCGCGACGACATCGCCTTCGCGATCTGCGGCGAAGGGCCGGACCTCGCCGAACTGAAAGCGGCGGCGTGCGATCTGCCCGCAGTGCAATTCCATCCGTTGCAACCCGCCGAGCGACTGGGGGAGTTGCTCGCGCTGGCCGATCTGCACCTGCTGCCGCAGATCGTGGCGGCCAGCGATCTGCTGCTGCCCTCCAAGCTGACCAACATGCTCGCCTCGGGCCGCCCGGTGATCGCCACCGCCGCGCCCGGCACCGGGCTTTACGACGAGATCGAGGGTTGCGGCATCGCGGTTCCGCCCGGCGATGCGGCGGCGCTGGCCACGGCGATAGCCGCGCTGGCCGACGATCCGGCCCGGCGCAGCGGACTGGGCGAAGCGGCCCGCCATCGCGCCCGCGCCCGCTGGTCGGCCGAAACGATCCTCGGCCAGTTCGAACAGCGCCTCGGCGCGCTCGCGGCCGTGTCCAATCGCGGGATCGCGCCAGAAAATCGCTCTGGCCACAAGCCCGGATGAACCTTACGGCCGGCTTCGCCGGGGGCGGTGGCACACCGCGTCCTGAATTGCGGGGGGTAAAGGCAGACATGAAGCGTACGCCCACATGAAACGTACCCATTGCATGGTCTGCCACGGCACCCGCCTGCACGAATTTATCGACCTTAAGGACCAGCCCAACGGCAACAACTTCCTTTACCCCCACGAAATCGCGCAGGAGGTGGTGTTCGGCCTCGCCATGATGGTCTGCCAGGATTGCTGGGAGGTGCAGATCGCCGAATTCCCCCCGCAGGAGGTGCTGTTCAGCGATCACCCCTATCTGTCGGGGGTCAACGCCCCGGTGGTCGCGCATTTCAAGGCGCTCGCCGCGCACGTGATCGGCAAGCTCGGCCTTGCCCCCAGCGATCTGGTGATCGACGTCGGCTGCAACGACGGCACGCTGCTCTCGGCCTTCCGCGAGCAGGGGATGCGCGTGCTCGGGGTCGATCCCAGCGAACGGCCGGGCGAGCTGGCGCGGCAGAGCGGGCTGACCGTGTTCAAGCAGTTCTGGAACCACGCCACCGGCCTGGCGCTGCGCCATCTGGGCGTCTGCCCCGAAGTCATCACTGCCACCGCAGTGTTCTACCACGTCCCCGACCTGCACGATTTCTGCGCCGGGCTGACCGAGGTAATGGGGCCGGACAGCACTTTCGTGGTCCAGGGGGTGAACCTCAAGGACCTGATCGAGCACAACGAATTCGATCATTTCTATCACGAGCACAGTTGCATCCACAGCCTCGGCCCGCTGACCCGGCTGTTCGCCGATCACGGCTTGCGGATCCAGGATGTCGAGATGTCGCCAATCCACGGCGGCTCGTTCATCCTTTATGTGGTGCGCGACGAGAACGCGCGCGCGACCACCCCCGCGGTGGCGGCGGCGATCGAAGCGGAGCGCGCGGCAGGGCTCTATGAGCTGGCGACCTACACCGCGTTTGCCGAGCGGGTCGAGGTCAACATGGCGGCGCTGAAAGCGCTGCTGATCGAGCTGAAGGCGGAAGGCAAGACGGTCTGGGCGCTGGGCGCGCCGGTCAAGGGCAGCACCGTGCTGAACTATGCCGGGATCGGGCCGGAGCTGATCGAGCAGGTGACCGAGGTCAACCAGCTCAAGATCGGGCGGGTAACGCCGGGCACCCATATCCCGGTGGTGGATGAGCGCGCACTTGATACCGCGCCCGACTACTACCTCGTCCTCGCCTGGAACTTCCTCGATTTCCTGGTCGGCAAGTACGACGACTACCTTGCGGGCGGGGGCCGGTTCATCTCGGCGGTGCCCGCCTTGCGGATCGTGGGGCGCGGCGGGGAAGAGCTGTCCCGATGAAGCGCGTCATCGTCACCGGGGGCACCGGATTCATCGGCCGCGCGCTGGTGGCCGAAATCGAGCGGCGCTATCCGCAGGCCGAGGTCATCCCGGTCGGCAGCGCGGTGGTCGACATCGCCGATGAGCATGCCTGGTTCGCCTGGCTTGAGCGCCAAAAGACTTCGGGCGTCGGCCAGGTCGATCACATCGTCCACCTTGCCGCGCTGTACAAGGCGGGCGACTGGCCGGTGCACCACCCCGCGACCCAGTTCAACGTCAACCTCAAGATCAACGTCAACGCGCTCGAGGGATGGAAGCGGGTGTTCCCAGGCGCCAAGTTCACCTCGATCCTGTCCTACTGCATGTATCCCTCGCTCGCCCATGCGCATCCCGAGAGTGAGCTGTGGGGGCACGAGCCCGAGGACTATCTGTTCGCCTATGCGATGACCAAAAAGGCGATGCTGATCGGCCAGCGCGCCTACGTCCAGGAATACGGGCTGACCTGCGCCAGCGTGGTCCTGCCGACGGTCTATGGCCCCGGCGACAGCTTTGCGGAGAACAGCCATGTGGTCGGCGCGCTGATCGGCAAGTTCGTGCGCGCGGCACGCGGCGGACTGCCCGAGGTCGAGGTGTGGGGCGATGGCAGCGCCGAACGCGAGTTCCTCTATGTCGGCGATGCGGTCGACGGGATCATCAAGGTGGCGCTGGAATCGACCGAGCCGGCAGTCAACCTGGGCACCGGGACGGCCTATCCAATCCGCGATCTGGTCGCCGCGATCCGGGCCAGTTCCGGCTTCACCGGCGCGGCGCGGTATAACATGAACCGCTTCGTCGGGGTCCAGTCGCGGCGGCTCGATGTGGCGCTGATCCAGGAGAAGCTGGGTTGGACGGCGGCAACCTCGCTGAGCGACGGGATCGCGAAAACTACCGCCTGGTACGCTGCGAGCCTCGATGCCTGACGCGCTGTTTGGCAACATGGGGGGGAAGCGCCTGCTGGTCGTCGAGGAGGCGCTCAAGGACTTCGTTGGCCACTGGTACGAATATGTAAAGGCGGTGGCGGAGCTGAGCACCGCTGCTGGCGCGCAGGTCGAGGTCGTCGCCCACAGCCGGACGAACGACGCGCTGCGCAGCGATCTGGGAGCCCATCCGCTGTTCCCCGCGACCCTGTGGGATGGCGATTACCGCCACGGTTTCGCGCTGTGGCGCAAGCTGGGGCTGGTCCGCCACAACTGGCTGGTGTTCTCGACCATGCGCCGGTTCCTGCGCGCGCACGAGCCGTTCGACGTCACTTTCGTGCCGACCGTCGTCGGCCATCACATCTGGGCGTGGCGGCTGTTGTCGCTGCTTTACCCGCGCCGGATCGGGCGGCTGGTGCTGCTGATCCGCAACAACGCCGCGACCTATGCTCCGGGCAGCCCGGTGCCGACCTTCGACCTGGCCGCAAGGCTGCTCAAATGGGGGCTGCGCTCGTTCGCCAGCGACATCGATGCGGGGCGGGTGGTGTTCGCCACTGACAGCGACAGGCTCGCCGATGAATATCGCCAGCTTGCCGGCCTGACCCCCGTGGTGTTCCCCAGCCCGAGGGTCGCGCCGCCTGCCGCTGCGGCGCCGGTCGTGCGCGATCCGTCGGCTCCGCTACTGTTCGCCTGCCTCGGCCCCGCACGGTTCGAAAAGGGGATCGACGTGTTGCAGCAGGCCATCGCGCTCTACCTCGCAAACCCAGATGCCCCGCCCGCGCGCTTCGCCATTCAGTGGCCCAGCCCGATCGAAGACGCAGCAGGCGCACCCTATCCGCCGGATGCCGGTCTGGTCGCTTCGGGCCGGGTCGATTTTCTCGATCGGCCGCTCGACAGCGCGCAATACGATGCGCTGCTGGCCAGCACCGACTGCATGGTCCTGCCCTATCGCCGCAGCTCCTACTTCGCGCGCATTTCGGGCGTGGCGGTGGAGGCGGTGACGGGCGGCATCCCGGTCATCGCGACCGGCGATACCTGGACCGCCGATCTGGTGGCGAAATCGGGCGCAGGGCTCGCGGTGGATGACGGCGACGCGCCGGGCCTCGCGGCGGCGATGGCCGGACTGGCGCGCGACTACCCGCGATGGCGGAGCGAGGCCGAAGCAGCGCGGTGCGGGGCACAGGCCGCACATTCGGGCGAGGAATTTCTGGAGAAGCTGTGGGGCCAATCCTCCAGCTGAAAACAGGCGGTCAGCTGAACCCCGCGAGCGCCTCCACCGCCTCCCCAAATCGCACGGTATCGGCAAGCGGTTGCAGCTCGCGCGATGCTTCGCTCATTCCCCGCCACGCCGCCTCGTCGCTGGCCAGCGCGGTCATCGCTGCGGCCCAGCCGTGGGTCACGTCGGGCGCCAGCACGAAGCCGTTGATCAGATTATGGACCAGCGTGTCGCGCGATCCCGGCGCTTCGCTCGTCACCACCGGCAGGGCAAAAGCCAGCGCTTCGTTGACCACCAGGCCCCATTGCTCCTCGGTGCTGGGGATCAGCAGCGCGAGCCCCTGTGCAAGCCGGTGGGAGACCTCGGCGGAATCGACGAAGCCGGTGACCTCGACCGCGTCGCCCAGCCCCAGTGCGGCGATTTGTGCGCGGACTTCGCCCTCCAGCTGGCCCCCGCCGAACAGCACCAGCCGCCGCATCGAAGCGCCCGCCTTGCGCCGATAGAGCGCATAGGCCTCCAGCAGAAACGCGATGTTCTTCTTGGCCACGAACCGCCCGACGAACACGAACGGGCGCTGGTCCCACGTGATGTCCGGCAAGCCTCCCCCCCTCTCGGCAGCTTGGGCCCGCACCCGCGCCAGATCGACCGTGTCGTACCCGGTCACCACCGGGCGTTGGCGGAACCCCATAAAGCGCAGGTAGGCGACATGGCGCGGGCCGCCGACCAGCGCCCCACTGAACACCGAAAGCAGCAGCGATTTCATCCATTCGCGCCCCAGCGAACGTGGAAAGTCGTCGAACTTGCTCTCGCTCATCACGATCACACGCCGCCCCGAGAGCCGCAGCGCAAATGCCAGCGCAATCACCTCGGGCTCATGATAGCCGATCCCGATGAACACCGTGTCACAGCCCCGCAAGGCGGCATAAGCCGCCCGCAACCGACGCCAGCGCCCGATCTCTTCATAGCGCTGACCGACGAACAGGACGCGCTTTTCGGCCCCCGCGACCGCGCCGGATGGCCCCCATGCATATTCCGCCGAGGCCTGCGCCATCTCGACCGCGATCACCGTCGCACGCCCCTCCAGCCGCACCGCCGCCGCCGCGCAACGATCTACATGATAGGCGGCGAACTGGCTGAACAGGATGCCGATCCGGGGGAGACGAGCGCTCATCGCTCCCGCTCTAGCCACGATCCGCTCCAACTCAACCCGCTGCTCTAGGGGCTTACCTCGAGGCTCACCGTTCCGCTGGCCAGATTGAGCGGGGCCGCGCCGTTTGCGTTGGTGAAGTAATAGCTGACCGTGTTGGCCGCGCTGACCCAGGCGGTGATGGTCGCCCCGGCCAGATCGAGCGAAAAGGCAGTGCGAACCTTGTCGCCCGGTGCCGCGCCGTTGACAATCAGCGTCTGGATCGGGCCTGATGCGCCAAGCGCGAGGCTGGGCGGATCGTAGGCGACCGAGCCCTGGGGCATGGTCGGCGCTTCGATGATCCGCCACCCGGCCCCGTCATAGCCGACCTTGCAGGTGTTGTAATCGCTCGGCAGGACCAAGGCCCGGCCCGACCGGAAATTGCTGCCCGGGATGCGAAGCGCCACGCCGGGATTGACGTGGTTGCGCGTAAAGTTGGCAAGGATGATTTCCATGCCGACATTCACGTTGGTCGGGAGGTTGAGCGTGTAGGTTCCGGTCGCGGAACCGGTGCAGGTCAGGCCGATGAGCGGATTGGGCGGCAATGTGGCTGGCGCGCCGGTCTGGATGTCGAACGCGCAGGAAAAGTTGGTCGGCCAGCTGTTGTTGTACTGGAGATTGCGAAACCTGATCGGCGTGCCGGTATAGCTGGAATAGCCGATCGGCGCATTGACCCCGTCGCTCTCGGTCAGGCGCACCTCCAGCCCGTCGCCAAACGCCCCGTAAGCGCTGACCGCAAGGCCGAACGTCCGTCCCGCATTGACAGCGACTTCGGTACGGCGGCAGCGAAGCTCACCCGCAGTCCGCTCTCCGCCGACGAACAGGATGGCGCTGCTGGCGCTGGACTGGTCGACAACGCTGGTCCAGTCGAACGAGCTGTCATAGCCGCCGCCGACAAACACCGCCGGATTGAAGATATCCAGCTTGGTATCGACGCCGCTGCCCGAAAGGTTCACCCAGGAACCAAGATAGACCGATCCCCCGTTCACGGCATGAAATTCAGCGTGACCGATCGGGGCCACGGCTGGATTTGGCCTCGTAGGATTGAAATACGATCCGGGGACGCTGGGCGTGCTGATGTTGTAAACGCCGCCCTGGATTGCCCCGACATTCGTGACGTTGACGAAGCGCGCCTTGAAGAACCATCCGGCATCGCCGCACACCGCCTCGATCCCCAGCGCCGCGTTGAAGCACAGCGGGTTGTCGATTTCCAGCGTGGCACCGGCAGGATTGATGCAGCTCCCGTTGGTTTCGCCGAGCACGACATGGGGTCCGATCCGCCACTTGCGCTTGGCGACCTTGTTGAACTCCGACTGCCCCCCGGCGGAATAAAACGCGCCGTACAGCAGCTCGCCGCGGAAGCCGATGACGCCGGATTGACCCTCGAGCGTAAGGTCGCCGACATAACGGTCGTTTGCAAACCAGATGCCCTTGTCCGAAATGTCCCAATCATCGCCGGTTGTCGTGTTCGCCGGGAACAGATGGCTATAGGTCGACCACAAGCCGCCATCGAGAACCACATCCTTCAGCTTGAAGCTGTATTCCGCGTAATTGGAAGGTTCGCCGAGCGTGCCCTTGCCGCCGACGAATACTCCCCCGCCGCGCCACACAAACCCGCCAACCACCTGAAAATCGGCCTGCGTCAGGACCGAGCCATTGGCGGCGATACGGACGATGGTGCTGGGGGTAACCCCGGTGCCGATCCACTCGCTGCCGCGCGCTTCGAACCACAGCCCCGACTTGTCGGTATGCACATCGAACGAGGTTCCGGTATGGGGCTGCCGCCGCGCGGCATAAAAGGGCATGTCGAATCCGAGCCCGCGTGCCCCGATCGCGCTGCGATAGTCCTCCGCCGCCTGGATCGCGGCGTGGTCATCCACCGGCGTGGCGATCAGGACCGGCGCGGTCCGCACCGTTTTGTCGAGGATCGGCCCCTGCTGGCCCACCGCCCCCCCGCAAGCGACCGGGATCAGGCCCCGCTCGTCGGGCATCAGCCGGAACCGACGCCCCGCCGCGTCGGCCTTGCAGAACCGCGGGTGGGCCGCGGCCAGGGCCGGGGTGGCCAGCGCATCGGCGAGATAGCTGCCGCGCGCAGCACCAACGCCCGCCTCGATTCGCACTGCGGCGGGAGGGATGGTGCGAAGCGCCAGATCGGCGAATTGCGCCAGCGTCGGCAGCCCGCCCTCGGCGGAAGTAGCGGCCAGAGCGATGGTGCGGGCGGAAGCGGCCAGACCCCGCGCAATGAGGTCGAGCGCCATTATTGGGCCAGCCGATACAGGATCGTGCCCGAGGTGGGGGCAAGCTGGAGATAGAAAGTTGCGCCCGCTTCGTTCTCCTCCCACACCGGCTCGCAGATATTGGTGGCAAACGTGGCGTAGGGCGAACCGCCCAGGCTCAGCGGCAGCCGGGTTATCCCGCCGTCGGTCGAACGCAGCAGCTTGGCCGTGCCGGTCCAGGTACCCGACAGGGCCAGCACCAGCGGGCGCCCCGCCAGCGGCGCGAACGGCCCGGCTGTGATCGCGACGGCGCTTGAGCCGGAGAGCGCGGACGGCGCGCTACCCGTGCTGCCGCCGGAAATCACCGCAACCGGGAGCGGCGTGGTCGAACTGACTTGCAGGGCGGCCCCGGCAGCGTCGGCATAGGCAAGCGCAAAACCTGGGGCGAAGCGCCCGGGGTAGTAAATCGGAAGATCGGGCACTGCGGGCGCTCCTGGGTTCGGCGATCGGCGGGGGCATTCGATTCGCTGCATCACTGGCGTCGAGGCTCGCGATAGGAAAGTAAAAAACCATATCGGTTCCTTGTCGGTTTTTGCGATTCGTTGACTTGGCCCAGGGGCCTGCCCATAGGATCGAGCCGATGAGCCGCTCCCAACCGTCATCTCCGTTTTGCGGTCGGGGCCGCATCATCCACGGTCTGGGTAACGACCTGCGCCTTTTCGAGCCCTGGGGGGTCGCCTGAGCGCCAGACATCTTGCAGGCGCTGCCCTGTTGCCGGGCAAGCCCGATGTCGCGGTGTTCCACCCCGGCACCCAGCACAGCTGGCAGACCGCCTATGCGCTCCAGCAACTCGGGCGGCTGGCCTGGTATGCGACCTCGATCTATTACCAGTCCGGCCGCTTCCCCTATGTGCTTGAGCAGCTTCCGGGCGCTGCGGGCGCGCGGATCGGCCGCGCGGTGCGCAAATTCGCCCATCCGGCGCTCGATCCGGCGCTGGTTCGGACCTCCGGGGTGATCGAGTGGCTTGAACGGATCGCCTCGGCCAGCGGGCGGCGCGCTCTCGCCCAGCGGCTCGATTTCTGGGGCAATCACCGCTTCGGCCGGTCCTTGCGTAATGCGGCGCGCGATCCCGCCTTGCGCGCGCTGTGGGGTTACAACGGTTCCTCCGCCTCGCTGTTCGAATCGCCCCAGGCGGCAGATCGCCACCGTATTCTCGATCGCACCACCGGCGACTGGCGGAGCTACAACGCGGCGATGGACCGGGTCGCGGCGGACTATCCCGAATGGTTCCTGCCGGTGGAGCGCCGGGTGGGCCAGCGCCAGATCGAGCGCGACAGCCGCGAGTATGCCGCCGCCGATACGATCCTGTGCGGTAGCGATTTCGCGGCCGAAACCGTCCGCCAACAGGGCGGCGCGGCGGCGGCGGGCAAGGTCCGGGTGCTCAACTACTGCTACGACGAGGCGCTGTTCGCAGGACTTCCCCCACCCCGCCCGCTGGCCAAGGACGAACCCGTCCGGTTCCTGTTCCTGGGCCTGGCGATCCCGCGCAAGGGCATCCACCATGCGCTGGAAGCGATTGCCCGGATCCCGCGCTCTGCCGCCACGCTGACCGTGGTGGGCCAGATGGGGGTGCCGCACGAAGTCTTCGCCCGCTACGCCTCCCGCGTCGAATACCGCCCCAACGTGCCGCGCAGCGCGGTGCCCGCCATCCTGGCTGAGCATCACGCACTGGTGTTTCCGACCCATTTCGAGGGCGCGGGGATCGTGCTTTACGAAGCCTTGGCGGCGGGTTGCGCGTTGATCCAGTCGGACCGCGCCGCGCTGGCGGTGACCCCCGCGACCGGGCTGTTGCTGCCCGAACCGTCGAGCGACGCGCTGCACGCCGCGATGCTGGAAACCATCGAACAGCGCGACCGGCTCGATGCCTGGCGAGCCGCCGCACAGGCCGAAGCGGCGCGCTACAGCTTCGCCCGTTACCGCGAAGGAATTGCCGCCTTGCTGGGCGAAATCCTGGCCTGAAGTCTAGACTACTCGCGCGGCTTGCTGGTGAGGTGGAGGAACACGTCCTCGAGGTCCGCCTCGCGGGTCGAGACGTCGGCGATGGCATATCCCTGCCCCTGGACCAGCGCGAGCACCTCGCCCGCGTTCATCCGGTCCTTATCGTAGGTTATCTCGACGATTCGCTCGGCGGTCAGCGTGCTCTTGACGAAAGCCGGGTGGCTGGGAGCCTCGGTGATCGCCCGGTCCAGCGTCAGGACCACCACCTTCTCGCGCGCCATCTCGACCAGCTCGCGGGTCGGCTGGTTGGCGATCAGGCGGCCGTGATTGATGATCGCGATCCGGTCGCACAATTGCTCGGCTTCCTCGAGGTAATGCGTGGTCAGGACCACCGTCACCCCCTCCTGGTTGAGCCGCCCAACCAGTTCCCACAACTGCTGGCGCAGCTCGACATCGACGCCCGCGGTCGGCTCGTCGAGCACCAGCACCGGGGGTGAATGGACCATCGCCTTGGCGATCAGCAGCCGCCGCTTCATCCCGCCCGACAGCGTGCGGGCATAGGCACCGGCCTTGTCGGCCAGATGAACCTCGCGCAGCAGCTCCATCGTCCGCCGCGCCGCCTTGGGCACGCCATAGAGCCCGGCCTGGATTTCGAGCACTTCAGCCGGGGTGAAGAACGGGTCGAACACGATTTCCTGCGGGACGATGCCGATCGCCGCCTTGGCGTTGCGGCGGTCATGATCGATGTCGAAGCCCCAGATTTCGGCGCTCCCGGCGGTCTTGTTGACCAGCCCTGCAAGGATGTTGATCAGCGTCGATTTGCCCGCGCCATTGGGGCCGAGCAGCCCGAAGATGCCGCCTTGCGGCACGTCGAACGACACATCGTCGAGTGCCAGCTTGGGGGCCGTGCCTTTGTGCCCGGCATAACGCTTGACGAGATTGCGGATGGCGATGGCGGGGGGTTGGGACATGCGCGGCGGGCCTGCCCGATGCGGGGGAGAAGGTAAACCCTGCCAGGCTGCGGACTGGAATTTGTATGGTCGCCCTGCTATTCGCAGCAACCATGATCGCCCCACCCGAAACCATCCTCGTCAGTGCCACCCGCGTCAAATGCGACGGTTCGGGCGAGATCGCCGCCGCGCTCGGCCATCCACGCGTCTGGCTGGAGATCGACGAGCACGGTTATGTCGATTGCGGCTACTGCGACCGGCGGTTTGTCCTCAAGGACGGCCCGGCGGATGGAGCCGACCAATCGACACTGCCCGATATTGCGAGTGGCGCGAGCGTTTAGGAAAAGACTGGGTTATCTGAATCACCTTGTCCCCCTCCCCCGCTCGTCCTGAGCCTGTCGAAGGACTGCTTTTTTCTTCGAGTCCTTGCGCGAAACGCACGAAGGCAAAACAGTGCTTCGACAAGCTCAGCACGAGCGGGTTTTGGGTAAGATATTGAGCATTTCCCCGCAGAGGAGAGACACGATGGTCGAGGCACGATGGAACGGGGCGCTGATCGCCAGCAGCGACGATACCGTGATGGTCGAGGGCAATCACTATTTCCCCGCCGATGCAGTCGACCCGGCAGTGCTTCGGCCCAGCGCCACGACGAGCACCTGCCCATGGAAGGGCACCGCGCACTATCACACCCTGCACGTTGCCGGAGCCGACAACCGCGACGCCGCCTGGTTCTATCCAGACCCCAAAGAGGCCGCCGAAAACATCCGCGGCCGGATCGCGTTCTGGAAAGGCGTGGTGGTTGGGTGAGGGGGCCAGGTGACCAATGACGCGCTCACTCGACGTGAACGTTTCCCCTTGCTGTTTTGCGGAGTGAAGGAGTGCGGCACGTGCAAGACAAAACGGTCGAAGCCTGGTTTCCTGTCAAGCGATACGGATATGGTGTCGGTCTGCCCATCGCCTGGCAAGGGTGGCTTACCCTGGTGTTATACCTCGCTGTCACATGTTTGTCGGGACTGCTGCTCTCAAAACTGACGACTCTTGTGATCCTCGCAGTTCTGACGCCAATAGTCCTGCTCATCGCCTATTTCCGCTCCGATGACGAATGGCGCTGGCGCGACGGCACCTAGGCACCCCGTCGCGCAAGGTCCGCGGGGAGGGGAGCGCATCCGATCATAGCGCCCGGCCCCCCAAGCCCCTATATCCCCCCAATGACCGCACTCGACCCCCGCTCGCTGCTTTACGCTTCCGACAAGCTGACCCCCGCCGAGGCGCAGCGACTCACCGCCGACGCCCTCGCCAAGTGCGACGATGGCGAGCTGTATCTCCAGTTTATCGCCTCGGAGGCCTTCGGGTTCGACGACGGGCGGCTCAAGACCGCCGATTACAGCCGCGATGCCGGATTTGGGCTGCGCGGGGTGTCGGGTGAGATGACCGGGTTCGCGCACGCCAACGACATCAGCGCCGCTGCGATCCGCCGCGCCGGGGAAACGCTGGCGTTGCTCGATCCGGCGCGGGGCCAGCCCGCCCCGCCGCCACGCCAGAACAACCGCCACCTCTATACCGAGGCCAGCCCGCTCGATGCGGTGCCGTTTGCCGCCAAGGTCGAGCTACTCGAAAAGATCGACGCCGCCGCCCGCGCCCGCGATCCGCGCGTCGCGCAGGTTTCGGTCCATCTGCTGGGCAGCTGGTCGGTAGTCGAGATCGTTCGCGCCGACGGGTTCGTCGCGCACGATGTGCGGCCACTGGTGCGGCTCAATGTCAGCATCGTGGCGGAGCGCGACGGTCGGCGCGAGACCGGCAGTTTCGGGATGGGCGGGCGCTGGCTGTATGACAAGCTGTTCGAGCCCGCGAGCTGGAACCGCGCGATCGACGAGGCGCTGGCCCAGGCGCTGGTCAACCTCGACAGCGTCGCGGCGCCGGCGGGCGAATGCCAGGTGTTGCTCGGCCCCGGCTGGCCCGGCGTGCTCCTGCATGAAGCCGTGGGGCATGGTCTGGAAGGCGATTTCAATCGCAAGGGTACCAGCGCGTTCTCGGGCCGGATCGGCGAACGGGTCGGCGCGCCGGGCGTGACCGTGGTCGATGACGGCACGCTGACGGGCCGCCGCGGTTCGCTCTCCATCGATGACGAGGGCACCCCGACGCAGGAAAACGTGCTGATCGAGGATGGCGTTCTCAAGGGTTATATCCACGACCGGCTCAACGCCCGGCTGATGGGGGTTGCCCCAACCGGCAACGGACGGCGCGAAAGCTATGCCCACGCACCGATGCCGCGCATGACCAACACTTTCATGCGCGGCGGCAACGACGATCCCGCCGAGCTACTCAGCCGCATGAAAACCGGCATTTTCGCCAAGAGCTTCGGCGGCGGGCAGGTCGATATCGTCTCGGGCAAGTTCGTGTTCTCGTGCACCGAGGCCTACCGCGTCGAGAACGGCAAGCTGGGCGCGCCGATCAAGGGCGCAACGCTGATCGGCGACGGGCCGAGCGTGCTCACCCGGGTATCCGGCATCGGCAACGACATGGCGCTGGACGAGGGCATCGGCGTTTGCGGCAAGGGCGGCCAGAGCGTGCCTGCCGGGGTCGGCCAGCCGACGCTGCTGGTCGAGGGGCTGACGGTGGGCGGGACGGGCTGAAAACCCGAAGATTTGCGCTCGCTTTTGCGAGAGTCATTGGCGGTTCAGGCAAACAGGCGTATCCTGGAACACTCACAGGAGTGAATCCCATGCGCAAGGCCTTGATCGCCGTTCTCGCCGCAGCCGTGCTGGCGGTGCCCGCCGCTGCCGAGGCCAAGCGGATGGAGCCCGAAGCAAAGTTGGCCAAGTTGCTTGAAGGCCGGGTCGCGGGCGAGCCGCAGGATTGTATCTACCTGCCCACAATCCGCTCGACCCATGTGATCGACAAGACCGCGATCGTCTACGATGCTGGCCGGACGCTGTGGGTCAACCGCCCGGACAACGGCGCGTCCTCGCTCGACGATGACGATGTGCTGGTGACGAGGTTGCACAGCTCGTCGCTGTGCAGCATCGATATCGTCGAGCTGCAGGACCGGACCTCGTGGTTCTATTCGGGGTTTGTCGGGCTCGGCGATTTCGTACCCTACCGCAAGGTTGCCGCTAACTAGTAAGCGGAACCCGCGCCGCCCGAAAGCGACGCGGGGAATCCGGTTTTAGCGACCCAGCTGGCCGCGAATTGCGCCGTTGGGATATTGTGCGGTGTGGACGTTCACATAGAACGCCTGCGGGTTGTTCTCGATCCGGTCCTGGGTCCACTCGGCACCATCGGCGCAGCCCTTGTAGCCGCCTTCGTTGGCAGGCTTGAGCGTGAACACCGGCGGTCCATTGACTCCGGGTGCGCCGCGATGGATGTGCGCGGCGGTGATCGGCCCGATCCCACGGATATCGTTGAGATCATAGCAGATTTGGCCGAAGTTGTCCGAGAT